>CAIYOL010000417.1 GCA_903927855.1 uncultured Planctomycetota bacterium | reverse complement strand
GTTTGCTTGCCGAGGCGTCGAATGCCATAATAATCGGCTTTAATGTTGTGCCCGAAGAGCGCGTGGCCAAGATTGCAGAAACCAAAGGGATTGAGATAAGACTCTACGATATAATTTACCGCATAACCGAAGATTTGCAAAAATCCATGGTCGGTCTGCTTAAACCTGAGGAAAAAGAGTCACCCATCGGCAGAGCCGTGGTAAGAAATATCTTTAAGATTTCGAAAGTCGGCACGGTGGCGGGTTGTTTCGTCAGTGACGGCATCGCGACGAGGACTGCCAGGGTTCGCCTGATACGTGATAATATCGTAATCAGGGACGACCTGAGCATAGAGTCTTTAAAGCATTTCAAAGATGATGCCCGCGAGGTCAAGGCAGGCCTGGAGTGCGGCATTAAAATAGCAAAATTCGACGATATTAAGGTCGATGATGTTTTTGACTTTTATGAAATCGTTAAAGTAGCAAGAACCCTTTAATTGTGTCCTGTGGTTGACGGTTTGCCTGGCGAACCACGATTTACGATATACGAATGACTATGCCGACAAGAAGGCAGGAAAAAGCGGCCCGTGTAATAAAAGAAGCAGTCAGCGATGCTATTGCTAACCATCTCAGCGACCCGCGCATTGAGGGTTTCGTGAGTGTTACGAGAGTTGATGTGGCAGCTGACCTTCGCATTGCGGATGTGTATTTGAGTATTTTCGGCAAGGATGATGTCTCTCAGAAAAAAACTTTTGAGGCGATAACGCACGCCAGGAGCCGGATACAATCGCTGCTGGCAGACAAAATACAAAGCAAATTCTGTCCTGTTTTGCGATTTCAGATGGACGAGCAATTCAAGAAGACGTTGGAAATTATAAAATTGATAGACCAGACCGCAAGTGAGCGGGAAAAAAGAGATTCGGTTGACGAAAAACAAGAGCAGTAGTAAACTCGTGCTGCGCAGCACGAGCTGCCAAAACCGACAGAGAATTTTATGAAAAACGGCAAAGAGTACTCGAAAAAGGTGCAGAAGCTGTACCGTTCGTTGAAACGCAAATATCCGGCGGTCCAGAAAATCACATACGAGGAGCCGGTGGACGCTCTTGTCTATGCCATCATCACCGCCGAATTAAGCGAGGCAACGGCACAATCTGCGATTAAAAGACTTGCTGATTATTTTGTTGACTGGAATGACCTGCGTATTTCGCGAGTAGAAGAAATCATCGAAGCGCTTGGGCCGGAGGTATCCGCTGCAAGAGATATAGCTTCGGCGCTTACTACGGCTTTAAGGACCGTATTCAGCAAATATAATATGGTTAGTCTCAAGGCATTGTATAAGATGAGCAAACGTCCGGCCAAAGGGTTTCTCGAAAAGATAGAAGGCGTCAACCGGTTTGCGGTCGATTATTGTATGCTTACGTCTCTGCATGGACACGCAATCCCGCTCACAAAAAAGATGATAGAATACCTGAGAAACAATGAGTTGGTCCAAGCGGAAGCTGATGAGGGGGAGATAGAGGGCTTTTTGGCCAGGCAAATTTCGGCTGAAAATGCATACGAGTTTTATTCTCTTTTGCGGCGCGAGAGTGAAGCACGCAAGGCGGGCAAGAAGAAAAAGTAAAACAAAAGCAAAAGAAAGAGCTAAAAACTGAAAATAGCAAGGAAGGAACGGCCGTTTGAGATGTCAGAAAAGGTATTAAAATTAGGTATCCCCACAGGCAGTTTGCAAAAGGCGACGATCGAACTTTTCGGCAAAGCCGGGTTCAATATCACCGACGCTGAAAGAAATTTTCAGCCTCGTATAGACGACGAGCAAATCCAGCTTGTCTGTCTGCGAGCTCAGGAGATGAGCAGATATGTCGCCGGAGGCGAACTCGACGCCGGCATTACCGGCTATGACTGGATAGCGGAAAACGAATCAGATGTGGTAGAGGTCGCTGAACTTACCTATAGTAAAGCTACAAGCGAGCCGACCAAATGGGTATTGGCTGTGCCGGATGAATCAAAGGTGAAAAAGCCGGCGGATTTGCGCGGCGGTATAGTCGCAACCGAGTTAGTCAAGGCAACAAAGAAGTACTTTGCAGATAAAAATATCGACGTAAAAGTCGAATTTAGCTGGGGCGCTACAGAGGTAAAAGCACGACTGGTGGATGCGATAGTGGAACTGACTGAGACAGGGACGTCGCTCGCAGCGAATAATCTGCGGGCGATAGATACCGTAATAACTTCTACAACAAGATTGATTGCAAATAAAAAGGCCTGGCAGGATAAATTCAAGAGGGAAAAGATAGAGAATATCGCCATTTTGCTCAATGCTGCTATCGAAGCCCGCACCAAAGTCGGCTTGAAAATGAACATAAAGAAAGGCGACTTAGACAAAGTCCTGAAGATACTGCCTGCGGAGAAAAGCCCGACCATTTCAAGTTTGGCCGACAAGGATTATATTGCGATAGAAGTTATTATAGACGACAGCATCGAGCGGACGCTGGTTCCGGCTTTGAAGCGTGCCGGCGCATCAGGGATAATCACCTATCCATTAAATAAAGTCATACACTAAGAAAACCAAATAAACAACGTTTGACTGTAGTTGGTTTATTTAGCTCTCGCAAGGTAGGAGGCGTCTTCCGTGCTGATTCGGACGACGTCGCCGACGTTAATAAATGGTGGGACGCGGACTGTCAGGCCTGTCTCGAGAATGGCTTCCTTCATTTGATTCGTAGCTGTGGCTCCCTTTAGCATTGGTGTTGTTTCGGTAACGGTCAATTCAACGTTCTTGGGCAGCTCAATGGACACGACTTTACCTTCGCACGTCAAAGCTGTTATAGACGTATTAGGTTTGAAGAATTTTATCGATTCGCCGATTAAATCGTCAGAAACGGTAGTCTGGTCATAGGTCTGAGTATCCATAAGGATATGGCCTGAGCTGTCGGAATAGAGATATTCCATCTCGCGGCGGTCAAGAAAGGCCTGCTCCAGCTCTTCAGTAGAGCGGAGGCGTTTTTCGATTGTGATGCCATCTGCGACGCACCTTAGCTTGGCCTGCACAAAGGCCCTCAAATTGCCGGGCGTTACGTGCTTTGCCTGAGTGCATACATAAAGCTTTCCCTCGAAAGTAACGGCCGTACCAACTCGTAAGTCATTTGCCTTCATATCAAGTTTCCTGTCAGCGAATTATACTATGTGAACGAAAGAGTAATTTTACCTTATTTACCGCTCATTTATCAAGCCGTAATTTTTATTGCGGCTTTAGAATTTGACGTGTCCAAAAACTTCGGTCAGTTTGAGGGCTCAGTTGGGTTAATATCTTTGAATTCAAAAAAGAAGCCTTCCGGCGTACTGATGCCATAAAAAGCTGACAGGCCGAAATATTTACGCACAGCATCGAACTGTGGTAAAAGGTCGAAATTAACTAATTCACCAATTGCCGAACCGGCTGAAGCACCTGCTTTACCTTTTTGCTTAACCATCCACCAGAAAACTTCACCCGATGCTGCATCATCCTCCAAAGCCGCCATTCCGACAACCGAAGGTACGGCTGATTTGGCGGAGGTGAACCACTTTACCGCACCGGCCGATAAGGCTTCGGTGCTGCTCAAAGTACGGATAGCCCGTTCAACAGCAGGTTCGGTTGCGAAAATCAGATGAGTGTCGGTTACCGTAAAAGCCAATATTGGTGTTCGTGGAGCGTCTGATTCGGAGCGGGCCTGCATCGGCGTCATTCCGTGTGTTAAAAAAGGCATGGCCGAGGGACCGAGCAGATAAATGGTGTGGCCGAGAAGCTCGCGTCTGGCATCGGTATTATTCGCAGCTAAAAGTTTGCTGTGAAGAAGTGACAGAGATTTTTCGATTGCCTTGCGGTCATCTACAGCCAAAGCAACAAGTGATTCTGTCGGCATTGAACTGTTTGAGAACGGCTTGTTGACGCTCTGAGAGATTACAATTTGCGAGCCGAGGTGACTGATGATGTCGCTTTTCAATCTTACTCCCGGCTCGCCGTCGGGACTATCCGGCAAATCCATCGCCTGCATCATCGCAGCATACTGGGGATTAAAACTGTAGGCAATGTTGTAGAGCTCATCATATGCTTTTTTAATATCCAGATTACAAAATGTTACAGAATAGGTCGATGCAGGAATAAATTGGGGGGCATTAAAACCGGCGGTTTCGGCATCGAGCATCTTGCAAATTCCCTTTTTGGCACCGTTAATTTTGAGAAATGCTTTGGCGGAAGCTGAATTATCCGGGCTCCTGCCGACGGCAACCGAGCAGCCGAGAGCAGCGATGTTATCAAGGCCCAGATTAGCTATCTGTTGGCATGCTTTGCCGTCATGGTCTTCGGCGAGTATTGTTTTAATGATTTGTTTTATGTTGATGTAGAAATCTATGTCGTGATTAGGCCCGATGGCTTTCATAATAGCGCCATAGTCGGTGTCGTCGGCCAGCGTCGGGCTGCCGGCGCCTTTGATATGTGCGATGACAAATTTAAGAAGGTCAACATCCGTAGCGGCTATAAAAGAATCGCCAATAAAGCAGTGATTCAGCGTCTCGGAGGCTTCGTCGATTGTTATTTCAATACTGACACCGCGGTAT
>CAIYOL010000416.1 GCA_903927855.1 uncultured Planctomycetota bacterium | reverse complement strand
GCATAGAGCGAAGATTTTATGGACTTTGCCTTTCTCCAATCGATTCTGCGCAGCAGCTATTTCCCTCCCACCGATCCCTGGCTTGCCGGCGCAAGCCTCCCTTATTACTATGGCGGCCAACTTGTGGTTGCCATATTGACCCTGATCTCCAGGGTGCCCTCATCCATATCTTATAACCTGGCTAATTTTTCCTGTGCTTCTTTTGTCATCGCCTCAAAGGCCGGATGGGTGCTATTCCACGCCCGCTCAGTGAACGAACTTTGTCGCATCTTTTCCACCTCTTTACTGACCTGGTCAAAATAGCTGCCGTAGAGATGCAGAGAATCGCTTATATCAACATACCTGCCCACAGTTACCTGCCGATTGATTTTTCTGGAAATCTCCTCGGCAATTATTCTCTGAAGGTCGGTAATAGCATAAACATTCATAAACCATGCCCTGTAAAGGTCTCTGCTTCGCCAGTGCGCATTCATATTGAGTAACATTGTGCCGTTACAATCTACCAGCCGGCACCAGATTCTCTGTAGACAGGGAGGATGTTCAGTCTCCGTGTCAACGCTCGGCATCCAGGTTATCGCCTGTGCCCTTCGGGTATGACTAACTTCGGAGAGTGCATCAATAATATATTGAATCTGGTTGATTTTTTTAGGTGCATGATCTTGCGGATTTTCCATCGGGCAGTAAGCAAAAAGACGCTGATGATATGTATATGTCCACTTACCGGCGGCAGGGTCAATCCAGTGGTCGTGAATACCGTCGACCACTTCCTGACGATACGCCTCAAGCTCGGCAGGCCCGCCGGGAAAATTCTTATGAATTCTCGGTTCGGCAAAGGGGTCGGTAATGGTAATTATGACCGTTGCGTCTTTGCTGGGCGGATCCTGAGGCTTGTCGTACTGGGTTTTGACATCAAGGCCGTTATCCCATACCGCCAGGACGGCTTCCTCCCACGCCTGCGGTAAACAATCAGCAGTGATTGAAATTACCGGCAGAAAACCAGCTGCTATAATCGATGCCATTTAAGGAGATTCCTCCTCAACGGTATCGGTACCGCTGAAAGGTTCGGTCCGCGGTCTTTGTTTTTCAAATTCGCTTACATCAAGCTCTTCTTTTGTTATCTTATACTGCTCTCGAAACCGTACCGGCATATCAATGAGCATTTTTTTGGCATTATATGCATACCAACTGTCGGGCCATTTGCTGATAATCTGCCGACAGGTTTGGACCATAAGCTGGAAACCTGTCTGCGGCAATCGTCCCAAGCTGCGACCCGACACGGCCACGTTGAGGAGCCGTTCGGCTTCTACCTTATCTATCTCAGAAAGCGGCTTGAAGTACAGTTGGACCGGCTTAACTGCGGGGCGAACAGGCTTGTTGCCCGCGGGCTGATTTTGCTCCTGAACCTGCTGCTTTATAGGTTCCTCCGCAGGGGTTTTTGTCGGCTGCTCCGGCGACTTTGGCGGCGATGAAAATTTCTCTCTATCTTTGTCGACCTGCTCGTCGAAGGTTTTCACCGGCTTATTAACCGGCTCCGCAGCCGTTGGCTCAGGCAAAGGCTGGGGCTTTCCGGAAGGGGAAAAAACACCTATCAGGACAATCGCAGCCACAACGACAATCGCAAGAGCTGCAATTTTTAGCCAGAATGTATTCATTTGACCTGCCCCTTTCCAATTGATAAATGATAGCTGATTACCTATAATCAATTATAGCGACTGATTTGCTTTTATCAATAATCAATCATAAGAAGCTGGAAATAAATTTTATGTTCACTGGGCTTATAAAGGCAATTTGCACGGTAAAGTCGGCCTACACAACCGGCGGCGGAATGCGTCTGGCCGTGGATTTAAGCAAACTGGCCGACGAGAGCAAAGTCGGCGACAGCATAGCCATAAACGGCGTCTGTTTAACTATTGCCCAACTGCAAGGCAGTCTCGCAGACTTCGAGGTCAGCAGTGAAACATTAACAAAGTCGACGCTGGGCAAGTTGAAATCCTCTTCGCCTGTCAACACGGAATTGGCTATGAAGGCCGCAGACCGGTTCGGCGGGCATTTTGTTCTCGGCCACGTCGACGGTTCTGCAACGATTAAGACAATCGAGAGGCAGGGGCAATTTGCCGTTATAAAATTCGCAGCGAATCCCGAACTGCTTGCCCAAATGGTGGTCAAAGGTTCTGTCGCCGTTGACGGAATAAGTTTGACGATAGCAAATATGGATGAAGGCAACTTCAGCGTCTCAATAATTCCCGAGACGCTGAAGAAAACCACGCTGGGGACGGCCAAAATCGGCGATACGGTAAATATCGAAACTGACATAATTGTAAAGACGATAAGAAGTGCTATTGATAAAATTCTGCCAAAAAAACAAAAACTAACAACCGAAAGATTAAAAGAGATGGGCTTTTAAGACGCAATACAAAGAGATGAACAAAAACAACGGCAACAATTCGATAAACGAGCAGATGGTCATCGGCATAACAATGGGTGAGCCGGCCGGTATCGGGCCGGAGGTTGTGGTCAAAGCGCTGGTGGAGCCGGAGATAAGAAAAGCAGCAAGGTTCATCATATTCGGTATGAATGAGCAGCTTTGTTACGCAGCAGATAAAGCTGAGATAGAGCCTTTCTGGGGCAGGTATCAGCACGAAAAAATCGGCCGCGATTATCCGAGTAAAGTTGTAGTAGCCGATTACGATGAGCATCCGTTTCCGTCCTGGATTAAAGGTCCCAGCACGGTCGGAGGCGAAGCATCCATACATTTTTGCCTGGATGCAATCGAGGCGGCCAAGGCCGG
>CAIYOL010000415.1 GCA_903927855.1 uncultured Planctomycetota bacterium | reverse complement strand
CCGACTAAACGGTTTTCTACTACGTCAACCTGGCCGACGCCGTGTTTTCCGCCGAGGCGGTTCAAATACTCAATCAGTTTTACGCCGTTTATCTTTTTTCCGTTAAGTTTTGTGGGCACACCTTTATCAAAACCAATCTTGATGTAATCGGGCTTGCCGGGGGTCTTCGAGATCGGTCGCGAGATAACAAACAGATTATCTTTCGGCTCATTGGCTGGGTCTTCAAGGTCAGCTCCTTCGTGGCTGATGTGCCAGAGATTGCGGTCTCGTGAGTAGATTTTCTTCTTGCTCTGGTCGATGGGGATTTTGTGTTTTTTTGCATAATCGACGGCTGCTTCCCGGCTGGTCAATGTGAAGTTCGGGTCTTTCCACGGGGCGACAATTTTGAGTTTTGGGTCGATGGCCATATATGTCAGCTCGAAGCGCACCTGGTCGTTTCCCTTGCCGGTTGCGCCGTGCGCAACTGCTGTAGCGCCCTCAGCGTGGGCAACTTCGACCTGATATTTTGCGATTAGCGGCCGGGCGATGCTTGTTCCTAACAGGTACCCATTCTCATATACTGCGCCGGCTTTCAGCATCGGCCAGAGATAATCTTCGACAAACTCTGCTCTGAGGTCCTTGACTACACATTTGACTGCGCCGGACTGCAGGGCTTTTTTCTTGATGCCGGCCAATTCATCGCCTTGGCCAAGCTCGGCTGCGAAGGCGATTACTTCATAGCCGTAGGTCTCTTTAAGCCACGGCAGAATAACACTGGTATCCAACCCGCCGCTGTATGCCAAAACAACTTTTTCTTTCTTTACCATTTTTTTACCTTAGAAATTATCCGTTTCTGCCAGGAATTATACCGACTATTATCAAGAGAGGCAATTAGAAATGGTTTTTCTAATAAGTTTAAGGTCGGCGTCTTTGCCGGTGAAAAGTTTGAACTGGGCGGCGGCCTGGTTTATGAACATCGTTAGTCCATCAATCGTTTTTGCTTTTTTCCCTTCCGCCTGCTTTAAGAGCAGGGTCTGCGGAGGATTATAAACTGTATCAAAGACCAGCATATCTTTTTTCAAGTACTCCTGCGATACAGGTGTTGCATCGGTGTCCGGATACATTCCAACACTGGTGCAGTTTATCAGCAATTTCGCCTTAATGTTTGGTAAATCATCCAGGGGAGCGAAATCACAATTGAATTCGGTTGCAAGTTTTTTGCCTCTTTCGGCAGTGCGGTTGTAAATCGTGATTTTGGCGCCGGCATCGCTTAGGCCTGCTACTATTGCTTTTGCCGCGCCGCCTGCACCGATGACGGCCGCCAGCAAATTCTTCAATTTGGCTTTGGAGCCGAGTGTTGAAGTAATAGCGTTCATCGCCGCCAAGTAATCGGTGTTGTAGGCGGACAATTTATTGTCGGGGCCGACGATAATGGTGTTGACGGCACCAATTTTCTTGGCTAAAGGTTCGATGAAACCGCCATTTTCTTTGACGAAATTCAGGGCGTTTTCCTTGTGTGGGATTGTTACTGATAAGCTGCTAAAACCCAGCCAAGGACGCGACAACATATTATCCATAAAGGCATCAAATTCCGCCCGCCCCCCTGCCACTAACAAAGGCAGGTAAACTTTATTTAAGCCGGTTTTAGCGAAACAGGCATTATGAATGGCGGGACTTAACGAATGGGCAATCGGTGAACCGATTACGCCGTAAAGTTTGGTGTCAGCATTTATGATGTCCCAGCGATAAACTGTTTTGAACTGCTCGATATTCATCTGGCTTGGTGCTGTTGCGCTTTCATCGTCTATACTTGCAAAAGTAAGGAAAGAGTTCATTTTTTTTGCGATGATTCTGGTGATAAGGCCGGCGGCGCCCATACAAAAGATGATTTGCTCACCGCTGGTTCTGCGCAGCAAGTCAAAGGCCTCAAAACAATCGTTAATATTATTAGCCGTGTAGACCAGTTTTGGAATTGCGGCTGGGTATGAAGTCTGAATATGGCGATGGAGCT
>CAIYOL010000414.1 GCA_903927855.1 uncultured Planctomycetota bacterium | reverse complement strand
CAGCAACGGTAACCGTTTCTGCAACAGGAGCCACTTCGCAAACCGTAACAGTAACACAAGAAGGCTCCGGCGGGTGCACTGTTCCGACAATGCCTCCATTCTCATCTTTGCCGAGTAATGCTTACCTTCCTGATCCATTTAAATTCATGGATGGTTCAGCTGTGACCACGAAAGCTGATTGGGATTGTCGTCGTTTGGAAATAGCCGCATTGGTCCAGGAATTTGAATCCGGTTATAAACCAAATACTCCTTATTCTGCTACAACAGCTTCTTACAGTGGAAGTACCCTCACAGTAACTGTAACAGATAATGGGAAAACAATATCCTTCAGCTGTTCAGTATCCAAACCTTCAGGAACAGGTCCTTTCCCGGTTCTTTTAACTTGCGGCGGTTCTTCTCTCGGAAGTATTTCCGGAGTTGCAACAGTTAATATACCTAATGACGATATTGCAGCACAATCCAGCAGCAGTTCACGCGGACAAGGTAAGTTCTATACTATGTATGGAAGTTCACATTCCGCAAGTGCTATGATGGCATGGGCATGGGGTGCAAGTCGTATAATAGACGCTATCGAAAAGACTGCCAGCAGTACCAATCTTGATCCAACCCGTATTGGTGTTACGGGATGTTCAAGGAACGGCAAGGGCGCTTTGATGTGCGGTGCATTCGACGATCGTATTGACCTTACCATACCTCAGGAATCAGGATCAGGCGGCTCAGCAAGCTGGCGTGTATCCGCATACGAGAAGAATACTCTCGGACAGAACACTCAGGAATTGTGTGAGATCGTTGGAGAAAATGTCTGGTTCAGGGCCAATTTCAATCAATTCTGCGGCAGTGAGAATAAACTCCCGACTGACCATCATGAATTAATAGGATTGATTGCTCCAAGAGCAGTTTACCTCATTGATAATAATATCTTGTGGCTTGGACCTGAAAGTTCATGGAATTGTGCAAACGCTGCCAAAACGATTTGGACAGCGCTCGGTGTACCCGATAAGTTCGGATACTCCTGCACAACCGGTCATACACACTGTACTTTCCCCTCTTCACAGTCGACTGAACTTAATGCCTATATCGGGAAATACCTGATTGGCGGCGGTACAGGAACTACCGGCATCATGAGAAATGACAACAATTTCAACTATGACGCAGCAAGATGGGTAAATTGGACAACACCTTCTTTGCAATAAGGGATTTTCTCTGAGTTGATGCGCCGGGGATATTTCATCCCCGGCGTATTTTTTTAATCAGGTCAGGATAAGTTATAGCCTTCGCCACTGATAAAGTGTTCCAGCTTAACGCAGCCTGGATATTCACTGTTCAGGGCTTCTCCGCCAATAATTTGGATGTTTCATTCGCCAGAACGGCGGGCGTTAAATGGTAAAGAAAAAAGTAAGCCCTTGCAAAAAGAGTGTTTGTTTTTTATGATTTTCTCCAGACCGCACAGGCTTTTAATAGGTACTGTTAAGACTGTTGCAAAGGAGACGGAAAAATGAACCTTAAAACAAAAATAATCGTCATATTTCTCCTGAATATGCTGCCGATGGCCAAAGGTGCGGACAGCAATCAGTATGCGCTCAAGGACGTGTTTAAGAATGATTTTTTAATCGGCGCGGCTGTGAGTTACGACCAGATTTCAGGTAAAGAGGCAAACGCAGTTTCCATTATAAAATCGCAATTCAACTCAATTACGCCCGAGAACTGTTTGAAATGGGCATCGGTGCATCCAAAGCCGAACGTGTATGAGTTCGAGCAGGCAGACCAGTTTGTCGCATTCGGCGAAAAGAATAAAATGTTCATTGTCGGGCATATTCTTATCGATCAAGAACAGGTCCCTGCCTGGGTGTTTCAGGATTCGGACGGGAACAAGGTTGACCGTGAAACTCTGCTCAAGCGAATGCGTGAGCATATCTTCGCTGTGGTCGGCCGTTATAAAGGGCGCATAGACGCCTGGCAAGTTATCAACGAGCCCATCGGCCGTGATGGGAAATTTGTAAAAACCAAATGGCTTGAAATCATCGGGGAAGATTACGTCCTCAAGGCGTTTGAGTATGCCCACGAAGCCGACCCGAATGTCGAGTTGTATTACAACGGACACGATATGCTGACAAAAGAGGCTACTGATAGTATTATCCGCCTAATCGGCGATATCAAAAGTAAGGGTGGGCGCATTGACGGCATCGGCGTGCAGGCGCACTGGAAGCTTAATACCCCATCACTGGATGAGGTAGAAAATGGTATTGTTAATCTGGCCCAATCCGGCGTTAAGGTAATGATTACGGAAATGGATATTACGGTTCTGCCAAGAAATGTTCCACAGAAAGAGCTGAATCCTTATCCTGATGCGCTGCCGGCCGAGATGCAGGACAAACTTGCGAAACGCTATGCGGATTTATTTTCGATTTTCCATAAGCACGCCGATAAAATCGAGCGGGTAAATTTTTGGGGTGTTCACGACGGGCAATCCTGGCTAAACAACTGGCCTGTTCAGGGACGGACCGATTATCCCCTTTTGTTTGACCGCAAATACCAGCCCAAGCCCGCCTTTTTTGCCGTCTTAAAAGCTGCCAAAGGTAAATAGTGAAATGATTTCGCCAGCTTGTTCATTGTTGCTCATGGCATAAACTCTGAAAAAAGTAAGCCATCACGGGTAAATGGCCGAAAAATAATTGACAAGCAGAGATTAGCATTGTATAATCCTGCTGTATTTGCGTGAAAACCACGCAAATACGAGCCTGAAACACCCCTTGTGTGGGGTGGTTACGGAATTACAGCAGGGCGTTAAATCTTCGGGATTATCGGTCCCCCTTCTTGCTTTCGCAAGAAAGCAGGGGGATAGGTTTCCCGGGGCAGCCCAGCGACGCTGTGATGGCCCTATTTTGCAGGGCAGGCCGGAATGACAATAAAGTTTATCAGGAAAGGTGTAAAAATGAGTCCCAAGTCTCGTTCTTCAGCAGTTTCGGCTGACAAATCAAACCTCAAGGCAGGCGCCCAAATAATCGTCGATACGCTTATCGATTTAGGCGTCGATACGATGTTCGGCTACTGCGGCGGGGTGATATTGCCCTTATTCGACAGGTTATACGATGCTCCGATTCGAGTGATTGTTCCACGTCACGAGCAAGGCGGCTGTCACATGGCTGATGGTTACGCCCGCGCCAGCGGGAAGGTCGGCGTTGTTGTTGCTACCAGCGGTCCGGGTGCGTGCAATTTGACTACCGGTCTTGCCACGGCGCTGATGGATTCTGTTCCAGTGGTCGCCATTACCGGGCAAGTTCGCACAGAGCTTATCGGCAATGATGCGTTTCAAGAGGCCGACACCACCGGTATTACGCGCCCCGTTACAAAATACAACAGCATTGTTAAAGATATTAAAGACCTTGCCCGGGTAATTAAGGAGGCATTCTATATTGCTTCGACGTCCCGGCCTGGGCCGGTGCTCGTTGATATACCGGTTGACATTCAGGTTGCCAAGTACGAGGCAGACGGGCCGGTTGAGATGGACCTGCCGGGCTATCGGATTCAGACCAAGGGACATGCGAGGCAGATATCTGCTGCAGCGGCGGCGATAAACAAATCGGAAAAGCCGGTGCTCTATGTAGGCGGCGGAGTGATAATCGCCAACGCAAGCGAGGAATTAAGGAAGTTGGCGCAAAAGGCGCATCTGCCGGTGACGATGACACTTTTAGGTTTGGGCAGTTTCGAACAGAGCAGACCTGAGTCGCTGGATATGCTGGGGATGCACGGCTCGGCTTACGCTAATTATGCCGTTCAGGAGTGCGACCTGCTGATTGCCATAGGGGCGCGCTTTGACGACAGAGTCACCGGCAAAGTCAAGACCTTTGCTCCGAACGCAAAAATAATCCACATTGATATTGACCCGACAAGCATATCGAAGAACGTTAATGTGGATATTCCCGTGGTAGGTGACGCAAAATATATAATGACTGAGCTAGTCAAGGAAGTCGAATACCGCGAGAGAGCGGAATGGTTTAAGAAAATAGCCGAGTGGAAGAAAAAATTTCCCTTTAGCTACGACAGGAACGCATCGACTGTTAAGCCGCAGTATGTTATCGAAGAGTTGTGCCGTCAGACTAACGGCGAAGCAATCATAACTACCGGTGTCGGGCAAAACCAGATGTGGACAGCCCAGTTCTACAAGTTCGGCAGACCGAGACAGTTCATAAGCTCCGGCGGGCTTGGCACAATGGGTTATGGTTTGCCGGCGGCAATAGGTGCGCAGATAGCCAGGCCTGACGCGACTGTTATTGATATTGACGGCGACCACAGCTTTAATATGACGATGACTGAGCTGGCGACGGCCGTCGAGCACAAGCTGCCTATCAAGGTTTGCATACTGAATAACGGGTATATGGGTCTGCCGCGTCAGTGGCAGGAGCTTTTCTACGGCAAGAGGTATTCGTGCAGCCGCCTGCAGAATCCCAACTACGAGGACGTTGCAAAAGCGCTTGGCGCAGTCGGAGAGACTATCGATAAAAAAGCAGACGTTCCGAAGGCCATCAAGCAGATGCTCGCGGAAAAGCGGCCCTGCGTTTTTGACTTCAGAGTTGAGCAGGAAGAAAATGTTTGGCCGATGGTTCCGGCTGGCAAAAGTCTAAATGAAATGGACGGGCTTGATATACTGGAAAGTATGGCGTAAGAAAACGAAAAGGTAAGAACGATGAAACATATAATAAGCGCGTTGGTTGAGAATAAGCCGGGGGTTTTGGCGCACGTTGCGGGGATGTTCGCTGCGCGGGCGTTCAATATTGATTCGCTTGTCGTCGGCCGAACCGAGGACCCGAAGCTGAGCCGAATGACGATTGTTGTTGTCGGCGACGACAAGGTCGTAGAGCAGGTTCGAAAACAATTAGCCAAGATAGTTCCTGTTGTTAAGGTCCAGGATTTTGTCGGTCAGCCTGTGGTTGCGCGAGACCTGATGCTTATAACTCTTTCCGCCCCGCCGGACAAACGGCCGGAAATTTTATCTTTGATAGAAATGTTCAAGGCCAGGGTGGTTGACATCGGAGTCAAGCAGCTAATGGTGGAGGTCAGCGGCCCTGAAACCAAGATAGAAGCATTCATCGATGCCTGCAAACCATACGGCATCAAAAATGTGGCCAGAACCGGAACAATCGCGATGCCTCGACAGGGGCCGTCGGAAGTTAAATCTTAGAGTCAGCCTTTTTTGTTGATTGTCGGGAAATCGGCGATTATGATGTTTGCGTATGAGAATTCCGCTGACTAAGTACGGTTTGCCGGAGGTGGCTGTTTTCCCTGCGATAGTGCTGGCGGCGATGATTGTTTATTTTGTTGCGGGCATTTTATATCTGAGTACTTGGACTACCGTCTCGATAGAAGCTGTTCTGGGCGCTGCCCTGATATGGGTTTTGTCGTTCTTCAGGGACCCCGACAGACTTTGTCCGAAAGAAGCGAATCTGCTGCTTTCACCCGCTGACGGGGAAGTGACTGATATCGAGATTGTTAATGAGGGAGACTACATCGGCGAGCGCGCGATTAGAATCGGGATATTTTTGAGCATTTTTAATGTGCACATTAATCGCGCACCATGTAACGCTAAAGTTGAGAGAATCAGCTATAAGAAGGGCCAGTATAAAAACGCTATGAGTCCTGAGTCCGGGCGGGTTAACGAGTCAAACAACCTTTATATAATCAGGACCGACAGCCCTCGGGACAAGCTGATTGTGCGGCAAGTCAGCGGTGCAATTGCCCGGCGAATTGTATGTGCTACAAAAGAAGGCCAAGAATTAAGTGGCGGTGAGAAATTCGGGATGATAAAATTCGGCTCCAGAACGGAACTGTATGTGCCTGCTCGTGCAGATGTAAAATGTCTGGTTCAGACAGGCGACAAAGTCAGAGCCGGCATAACGCCGCTTGTGAGGTACGAATAATGACCCGATTAAAAACGCAGGCAGCCAAAGAAAGTTTGCTTCGGCGGGTGCGAAGGCAGAGATTGAATTATATCACTATTCTGCCGTCGCTGGTAACAATTCTAAACGGCATATGCGGCTTTTCTGCCATTGTTTTTGCGAGCAAGGGCGCCGCCGGGGTCAGCCATTTTTCCTATCACAGGATTACGCTGCCATATTTTGCCATGGCCGGTTATATGATACTGCTGGCGATGATTGCAGATGTCCTGGACGGGCGCCTGGCACGAATGAGCAAGAACACATCCAGCTTCGGGGGGCAGTTGGACAGTCTCTGTGATATAATCAGCTTCGGGGTGGCACCGGCATTTTTAATGCTCAAAGTTCTTGAGTACAAATTAAGCAGTGACCCTGAGCAGAGTCTTTCCCTTGTGAATTTTCTGCAGCGTTTCATCTGGCTGGCAGCAGCATCGTATATAAGCTGCGCAGCCATTCGATTAGCCAGGTTCAACGTGGAGAACGAGGAGGACGAATCTGCCCACATGAGTTTTGTAGGCCTGCCAACTCCTGCGGCAGCAGGAGTGGTAGTGAGCATAGTAATATTCTATCAGGAAACACTGCTGGATCTCTCATCTGAAGGCGGCCGGGTTTATGTTGTCTGCGAAGACGCTATAATTTACGCCCTGCCGCTTTTAGTTTTGGGTGTGGCGGTGTTGATGGTCAGCAGGATTCGATATCCGCATATCCTAAATCAATATATAAAGGGCAAAAAACCTTTCGCACATTTTATCAGAGCGCTGTTGTTCCTCGGGTTGATTATCTGGAGCAGGCAGGTGGCTTTGGTATTGATTTTCTGCGGTTTTGCAGCAAGCGGCTTTCTGAAATGGTTTTATTGTAACATAATCCGCAGGAAAAGCGATTTTGCCTTGTCAGCCGAACCGCCGGCTGCAATGACCGTCGACCGAGACCCAACCCCTAAAGGGGACGACATTGATTAGCCGGCGTTAGCTACGAGCTCAATCAGGGGTAAGCAAACGGGGAAGTGCAAATTTCTAATTAGATGAACCTGTCATCTGGAAGTCTTGCCCATTAAGGGTGCATTGGTTTATTTGATAATAGCACTCCGCAACACTACAGAGCCGCTGCAAAACCTGCCGGCCTTCAGGACTTGCTTCCAGACCGACAATCCGCAGGCCAAGACATATACTTTTCTCGCATGCAGTCGGCAGGACGTTCCTAATCTGGGCATCGAACATCAACGGCGTTTCGTAGGGCATAGGTGTAAATCGCAGCCCGATGAACTGTCCTCTTTCAAAGTCCGGTTTTTGCGCGGTGTCAACTACAACCTGCACGCCGCCGGCAGAGATGTCGGTAAGCTTGCCCTGCCAATAGCGTTCCTGCGGCATCCGGCGAGAGTCTGAGGTTTGGGTTTCTGTTTGCTGCGTTTCGGGCTCATCTGTATAGCGGCGATGCCACAACATCACATTTACCTTCAAAGAACCGGGCACGTCAACACGGAAATAGCTTCTTCTCTGGACCATCTCAATCCGCTCCGGCACCATAAGTGATATCGTTCCACCGCCTGCTGGTTCCGTTGAGGGCTGGAGGGCCACCACAGTTGTCTCGAAAATAAACTTGCCGTATTCATACTTTAGCGATATGCCGACCGGCTGATTGACCTGGATGTTTATCGAAGGCGATTTTGGGGTTGGCATTTGGTGAGGTTTCTGCAAAATGGAGTTTGTCTTCCTTGGCAGGAGCTGAACATCCAGCCTGTCAACTCCAAGGTTGATAAGTGACACCTTCGCAACGTGCCATTTACCCTTGGATAAGTATGACAAAACGGCCGGCGTTTTTTTCTCGATTACAGTTTGCAGAATCTCCCTCGGCCCAGTTCTGCTTAGCGTTGCGACTTCGTTCATATCAGTTCCCTATCGAGTGGTTTTAGGAATTCCGCCATCGGGCGAGGTCTCGCCTTTGGCGGATTGGTCCTGTCATTAAACGGGGGCTTTCTTAGAATTCCAATAACCATATTGGATGTCGGCTCCCTTTCTAAAAGGTATACACTTATAAATCGGCAATAAGTAGGCTTGATTTTAAGCAAAATTTTGCAACCTGCCGGCAAAATTTGCCTATTTTGGGAGTTGTCTGTCTATAGGCGGTACATAGTTGCAAAATAAGCCTCAGGCGGATATGCTTACTCTATCTATGAACGAAACTTATGAAACAAGAAGTCGTTGGGCGGATAAAATAGCGTTTTTTGGCCTTTTTATTGCGGTTTTGCTGATAGCCTGCTTTATAGTCATCTGGAGGTCTGCAATTGTGCTCTCGGAACCGATAGAATTAAATTGTGCCTGTTTATCGGTCTGTACGCCGACAGGAGCCGGCTGGCTAGGCGGAAAACAATGGAAATATGAGCAAAATACCTTCACTTTGGATAGTTTTTTTGACCCTAGCCCCGGCAGCGTAAACACCCTTGTTTCATGCCGATACCTCCTGGCGGCTACAAGGACTACTCCCGAGGTGCTGTTTAACGAAAAGGCTTCTGCGGTTGACGGGGCAGAAATCGTAAAAACAGGCAAAATAGAGATAGGCAGGCCGGGCTCCTCTTTTGCAAAAGACTCACAAAATAAGAGCATTCTCAGTATTGATTGGGCACATATAAAAGGATCAAAAACACCGTTCGATACATTTTTCGGCGTCGCGCAGTTACCGAATAACCGCCGGCTTGATATCGAAGTGTATCAAGATACGGGTGATACGAAGTTGGCGGAAGATATTTTCAAATCCGTCACCGAGAGTTTAAAATTCACAGATAACCAACTGCTTGAGGCCGGCGGCAAAATTGTTGCAGGAATTAAAGGTAAGGGGCTCGACAGCTTTTTGACCTCCACTACTAACAAACAGGACCAGGACCGAGAAAGCTTTTTTCTGATTAAGGATGCGAAAGGACGCACCATAGGATTTACAATGGATATGCTGGGTTCCCATTTTGCAGAAAGACCGCAAAACGATGCTGCTATCGAGCCGGTACCGGAAGCTCAATTGAATATACTGGCATGGAGTTTTTACTATATTCATGGGCGGCACGACCAGGAGCAGATAACATTTTTTAAAAGCGGAAACAACTTTAATGAGTTTGTCTGGAAAAGCGAGACCAGCGGCCCGGCCGGCAAAAGTGGTGTTGAGATAGTCTTGGATAAAGATGGGATTATGACCGTTAAGGAATCTGACCTGCAGACCAAAGAAAAAGATTATCAAATCGGCCCTGCGGCGATACCGGAGGTCCTGGGTAAGTTTCTCTTCAGCCAAATGCTTGACAGCAACCAGAAAGAAATCTTTGTGGATATAATCGGGGCTGATGGTAAAATTACACCAGCGCTTGTATCCAGAATCGAGGCGAGCCCTTCCCCTTCTTCGCAAAATCGAAGCAGCGGAGCTGACGTTGCCCAGGAAGAAGCTGCCTATGTATTCGGGATGAAATTTTTGGATGGCCGGGGTTTTTCTCAACAAGTGTATCTTGACGACCAGCGGCGGATTTCGAAAATGCTATTGAAGCAGGAAAGCACATATACCCTTGAACGCACCGATGCTGAAAACATACTGGGAGAATTCCCCGAACAGGGCAGCTACATTTTACAGAGAAAGGACAAGATACTGGAGCAGAACCAACTGCAGGAAGGCAGCGAACAGCAACTGCCAACTACCAGTTACTGAAAGGTATTTGTTATGTCGGAGCGTTATGGCTGCATCATAATAGGAGCTGGCCCGGCCGGACTGAGCGCGGCGCTTTATGCCGCCCGCGACAGATTAAAAACGCTGGTGCTCGAAAAGCTTGTCCCCGGCGGCCAAATCAATACCACAGACAGGATAGAAAACTACCCAGGCATCGAACGTATAGACGGCCCCGGTCTGATTGAACGAATGCAGAAACAGGCCGAGACCTTCGGAGCGGAAATAAAAACCAGCAGTGAAGTTACAGCTCTGAAGAAATTACAGGATGGCAACATCGAGGTTCGCTGCGATAAGGACAAGTATATCACCAGGACGGTTATTCTGGCGCTTGGCAGTGACTATCGCAAGCTTGGCGTCCCCGGCGAAGAGGAATTCCGCAATGCCGGTGCGGGAGTCAGTTATTGCGGGACCTGCGATGCGCCGTTTTTCAAGGGCAAGCAGGTCGTTGCCGTCGGCGGGGGCAATACCGCTCTGGAGGAAACGCTGCACCTGACTAAATTCGCCGCCAAGGTAACGCTGATACACCGCAGAGGAGAATTTAGAGCAACCAAGGTTTTACAAGAGGAGCTCCTGGCTAAAGCGGGCGAACCAAACTCCAATTTGATTATAAAATATAACGCCGTTGCAACCGCCATAGAGGGCGAGGGAAAAGTCCAGTCAATCAAGCTTAAAGATGTGAGAACCGGCGAAGAAGAAAATTATCCCTGTGACGGCGTGTTTATATTTGTGGGTATGGTACCGAATACGAACTTTCTCAAAGGATTTGTGGAGCTGACCGAGAACGGGTTTATTAAGTGCGACTGCGCATATCTTCGCACAAAAGTGCCCGGTGTATTCGCAGCTGGCGACTGCAGGGTCGGAGCGGCTATGCAGTTGGCTACAGCAGTCGGCGACGGCGTCTTGGCGGCAATGATGCTGAAACAGTATTTTAGAGACCCGAAATGGTGGAACGAAACCGTCAGCGATATCTTGCAGCCGGGCGGATGGTAAACTTGGAAACATGGTTATGCAAAAGCGGCAATTGGGATATACCGATTTGAAACTGACTACCGTCGGGTTAGGCACCTGGGCGATGGGTGGGCCGTGGCAGTTCGGCTGGGGACCGCAGGATGATGGCGACGCAGTGGCTGCAATCCTCGCCGCTCTGGAGCAGGGAATCAACTGGATAGATACCGCACCTATCTATGGCTGCGGCCATTCTGAGGAGCTTGTCGGGAAAGCGCTTAAGCAAACAAAACAAAAGCCATTTATCGCAACCAAGTGCAGCCTGCTTTGGAATGAAAAAAGAGAAAAAGTAAGCTGTCTGAAGGCAAAAAGCATCCGCAAAGAATGTGAGGCAAGCTTAAAGCGCCTCGGCATCGACACAATTGACCTCTACCAGATGCACTGGCCCGAGCCGGATGAAGACGTCGAAGAGGGCTGGGAAGAAATGGCGCGACTGGCCGAAGAGGGTAAGGTGCGATACATAGGCGCATCGAACTTTAATATCGAGCAGCTCGAACGTGTCCGGAAAATAGCTCCCGTTGCCTCGCTTCAGCCGCCTTACAGTATGCTCCGTCACGAAGTCGAAGATGAGCTGCTGGGTTATTGCGCAGGGAATAATATCGGCGTTGTTGTATACAGCCCTATGCAAAGAGGGCTGCTCACGGGTAAATTTAATCAGGAGCGTCTTGCAGGTTTGCCTTTGGATGACCATCGAAGAAGAATGCCGGAATTTCAGGAGCCGCAATTTTCCGCCACGCTGCAACTCGTTGACCAGCTTCGGCCCATAGCCAAACGCAACGGCAGGACGCTGGCTCAATTGGTGATTAGCTGGGTCCTTCGCCGAAGCGAAGTTACCGCCGCTATTGTCGGGGCGAGAAGGCCAGACCAGGTAAAGGAAACGGCGAAAGCAGGCGACTGGAAACTGACCGTGGAAGATATAGAACAAATAGAACAATTGTTAAAAGAACGACAGGAAAAGATAAATGGCAAATAACAAAACTATATATGTAAGTCCGCTTGTGGAAAGAAATGCCTCTGAAGAAATGGCTGAACTTTTCGGGGCGCAAAAAAAGTTCAGCACGTGGCGGCAGCTCTGGCTTGAGCTTGCGAAGGCACAGAAGAAACTCGGGCTGAATATAAAACAAAACCAGATAAGTGAGATGGCCAGGCACCTTGACGACATAAATTTCAGCAAGGCCGCCAAGTATGAGAAGAAGATTCGGCATGATGTTATGGCTCATGTTCATACCTTCGCCGATGCGGCGCCGAAAGCGGCGCCGATAATTCACCTCGGCGCAACAAGCTGCGACATCACAGACAACGCCGATTTAATTATCATTCGCGATGCCATGCAAATCACCACAGGCAAACTCGCAGCCGTAATAAACCTGCTTGCGAGCTTTGCAAAAAAATACCGCTTACTGCCGACACTTGGCTTCACGCATTATCAGCCCGCGCAACTGACCACTGTGGGGAAAAGGGCGACGCTGTGGTGCTATGAATTCGCACTCGACCTGAATGAGGTCGAGCGCCGACTTGATACGTTGCCGTTTAGAGGCATCAAAGGTACCACCGGCACACAGGCGTCTTTCTTGGCGCTTTTCGACGGCAATCACAATAAAGTAGAGCGATTAGACAAAATGGTCGCTGCCGCCTTTGGTTTCAAAAATACCTGCGCAGTGACAGGCCAGACCTATCAGCGAAAAATCGACACGCTCGTCGTAAACACGCTTGCCTCGATAGCACAATCGGCCCATAAATTATGCAACGACCTTCGGCTGCTTGCAAACCTGAAGGAAATCGAAGAGCCATTTGAGAAATCTCAGGTCGGCTCCTCGGCAATGGCTTACAAGAGAAACCCAATGCGATGCGAGAGGGTAACAGCCCTCAGCAGGCTGGTGTTGAGTCTGGCCTCCAGTCCGCAAATGACCGCCTCCGAGCAGTGGCTTGAGAGAACGCTCGATGATTCGGCCAACAGAAGGGTTGTTATTCCGGAAGCCTTTTTAGCCGTCGATGGTATTCTGGGAATCCTTATCAATGTTCTTGATGGCCTCGTTGTTTATCCGAAGGTGATAGCGGCGCACGTCGAGGCGGAGTTGCCCTTTATGGCCACCGAAAATATCCTGATGGCTGCGGTCAAGGCGGGCGGCAACAGACAGAAGCTTCACGAAAGAATCAGAATCCACTCACACGCTGCCGCTGAGCAGGTCAAAAAGTTCGGCAAACCAAACGATTTAATAGAACGACTCAAAGCCGACCCTGCATTCGCGAAAGTGGATTTCAAAAAAGTCTTAAACCCGAAAGATTACATCGGCAGGGCTCCGCAGCAGGCCGATGAATTCGTAAAAGACATCGTGACACCCATCCGCAGGAAATACAGCAGGGAAATTAACAGAAAAGTTGAACTGAAAGTATAAAGGAATTTTGTGTTGTGACCAGAGAAGAGTTAATAAAACGTATTAAGGAAACGGCGTACCTGGAAGGTGACTTTACCCTTCGCAGCGGGAAGAAAAGCAAATACTATCTTGATAAATACCTTTTCGAGACCTGCCCGGACATTCTAAAAGCCCTCGGCAAAGAATTTGCGAAATATGTAACAAGCGATGTTACCTTAATTGCCGGCGCCGAATTAGGCGGCGTAGCGCTGGCTGCGGCAACGGCGATGCAAACGAATAAGAACTGGATAATCGTCCGCAACAGCAAAAAGGGCTACGGCACGGGAAAGCTAATCGAAGGCAAACTCAATAAAGGAGACGTCGTTTTGCTGGTTGAAGACATCGCCACTACCGGCGGACAGGTCCTCGAAGCGGCCAAGGTTATCACTGAGGCCGGTGCGACAGTCAAAAAAATTGTGGCCGTTATTGACCGCAAGCAAGGGGCAAGTGAGAATATTAAAAACGCCGGTTACGAATTTGAAAGCATCCTCACAAAAGACGACCTCGGAATAAAAGATTAGCAGGTTAGCAAATCAATGATTTTTTTAGCGATTTGTGTTTTGGTCGCGTGCGGGAGTTTCAGCCATTTGCGGTCGGGCGTTTTTATTTGGACGGAGGCCACATCGGAATTGACTGCGGCGGGGGTGTTGGCGATTATCATATCAAGGTTCTTTTCTCTTAACTTCTTCTCGGCGCCGGTTCGGACGGCTTTATCTTCCAAAGCAAAACCCACAACGGTTTGACTTTTTCTTTTGTGCCTTCCCGCCCATTTTAGAATGTCAGTCGTTGGTTTTAACTTTATTGCTAAATTCTTATTTGATTTTTGAATTTTTATTTTCAATTTTTTAACCGGTGTGTAGTCCGCAACCGCGGCAGCCATAATCAGACGATCGCATTTTGTGAAGAGCCTTTTTACGGCCGTGAACATCTCGGCGGCGCTGTCAACTGCGACAAAATACACTCCTACCGGCGGCTGCAAATCCGAAGCGCTGATAAGTGTAACTTTATGTCCGGCTTTTATTGCCGCCAGCGCAAGGGCATAGCCCATTTTGCCGCTGCTCGCATTGGAAATAAAGCGAACCAGGTCGATATATTCGCGGGTTCCGCCTGCTGTTATTAGAAAATGCATTTTGCCGGATGGTTTATCTTTTATTGTGTTTAATTTTCGAAGCAATTTCTTCGATTGCTTTCAGAATATCCTGCGGCTCCGACATTCTCCCGATGCCTTCCGTGCCGCAGGCAAGCCGGCCTTGTTCAGGGCCTATCAGCTGAAAACCCATCTCTTTTACTGTTTCGATATTGCGCTGCACAGCGGAGTTGTTCCACATATTATCGTTCATCGCAGGAGCCAAAATCACCGCTCCTGATTTAATCAGAGGCCAGCAGACGCAAAGGGTCGTGCTAAGCAGGTCATCGCAGATGCCGTTTGCAATTTTGCCTATAATATTTGCTGTTGCCGGCACAACGGCAACAATATCAGCCCAGCCAGTTAAGTCCACATGGCCTATTTCATATTCTTCGCTGGTGCTCCATAGTGAGGTATAAACCGGCTGACCTGTTACCGCCTCGAAGCTTTTGGGGCAGATGAGCTGACAGGCATTTTCCGTCATTACCGTATTCACCTTGGCGCCGGCGGCGGTCAGCTTACTGGCCAAATCGACCGCTTTATATGCAGCGACCCCGCCGCTGACACCCAGTAAGATATTGGGCGCCTTTTTGCCCCACGCCGCAAAATTGGAGCCTTTCAGATGACCTCGATTTGATTTTTTTTCGGGCATCACCGCCTCAATTATTCTCCCGGTTTGTTAATGCTACCACCGGTCTCGTAGTCGATAGCAATCTTGTCCTGCAGGATTTCCTGAACAACGATTTCTAATTGTGTTTTGCCTTTGGCATCTTCAATCAGCGGCCGAGCCCCCTGCATCAGCTCATCCAACCGTTTTTGAATCAGTGCCGTTAGTCTGTATCTGCCGCCAACTTTGTTGACTATGTCTGTGCTCTTTAGCTCCTCTATCATTCTTTTTCTCCAATGCTCTGTTTAATAATTTGCACTATTTCTTTTACCGCCTGTTCCAAATCGTCATTTATGACCATATGTTCATAGTATTGCCACGCAGCAGCGATTTCAACGCCTGCCCCGTTCAATCTTTTTTCAGCCGTTTGAACATCTTCTCTGCCCCGCAGGTTCATTCGTTCGGCCAATTGCTTCTTGGTTGGCGGCAGGATAAAAATCATCACCGCGGTCGGATATATTGCCTTTATCTGCCTGGCACCTTGAACGTCGATTTCCAAAATAATGGTTTCACCGGCCTGCAGCGCCTCGTCCACCTTGTCCTTCGGCGTTCCATAAAAATTTCCGAACACCTCTGCATGCTCCAGCAGCGAACCCTCGTTGATGCGCTGCCGAAATTGCGCTTCTGATATAAACCAATAGTCCTGGCCGTCAACTTCCTTTTCACTTTTAGGTCTGGTGGTGACTGAGACGCTAAGACGGGTATTTTTTAACCGCTTAACTACCTCTTTGCAAATCGTGCTTTTGCCCACACCGGAGGGGCCGCTCACTATCACAACAGTTCCTTTTTTAACTGACTGCTTCTTCATCGGCAATTATCAATCATCAATTATCAATGCTGTCACTCTATATTCTGAACCTGTTCTTTAATTCGGTCTATCCGGCACTTTATATCGACCACGCAGCGGATAACATCGGTATTGTAGGCCTTGCTGGCGATAGTGTTGGCTTCCCTGAGCATCTCCTGGCTGATAAAATCCAACCTTCGCCCCGCTTGGGCATCCGCCTGGCAACTCTCAGTGAATTGCTGCAGGTGCGAATCCAGCCGAGCAGTTTCCTCAGATATATCTGACCTGTCGGCAAAAAGCGCCACCTCTCTGGCAAGGGCCTCTTCATCCAATTTAAGTTTTGCGTTCGCGAGGAGCTCATCGACCCTTTTTCTTAGTTTCTTCTGGTATTCCTGCAGAACGGTCTCGCT
>CAIYOL010000413.1 GCA_903927855.1 uncultured Planctomycetota bacterium | reverse complement strand
TGGAATTTCGACAAATCCTTTTTATCTACAAACGGCTCTATTTTATCCGTACATATAAAATTCACTCTGCCTTCGAGCTTCTCGATTGTTTCTTTATCAGCCATCAGTCTGCTTGTGCTGCTGATTACGAGAGCGTCGGTTCTACCCTCAAGGGCAGCCTCAACAGCATTTGCATATTCGACGTCGGCCGCTATTGCCTCTGCCAGTATTCCTTCCACGTAATCGAATTTAGGCCGGCTTTGCAGAATGTTTTTAACCGCGTTGTTAAGGCCTTCACGCCTTGCCTCCATATCCGTTAATACCGACAATTCGCTGTTCAGTGCACTCCGCATCTCTTTGCTCTGTGCCAGTCGCTTGTTATCCACCGAAATCAGTTTGCTGATTTCTTCTGTTTCTTTGTGTTTAGAGTCCAGACTTTGCTGCAATTCGCCCAGCACTTTTTCGATATCGCCCAGACGAGCGGTATGTTGTGCCTTTTCAGTTAAGAGTTTTTCAAGTTCTGCCTGGCTGGTCTCTGCACGACCGGACAAACGGTCTTTCTGGCTAGATAAATTGTTGCGGTAAACAGTTATGCTCTGCACTTCGTTATGAAGTTGCGCCGTTCTTCTGACTATATCGATAATACCTGATTTTTCATCTTCCAAATCCGCATCGAGGGAAGTACATTCAGCGTTTATTTCCTGGATTGTCTTCTGAAGCTGCTCGGCTTCCAGCTTCCTGTTTTCGAGTGTTTCTTCGCCGTTCGCCAACTCGACCCTATATTGTCCCAAATCACCATCGAAAAGATTTTTCTGCTCTTGCAGCTTTTCGGTTCTTTTCTCAGCTTCCTCTTTTCTTTGTCTTAATTCCGCGATTCTGGTTCGCAAAAAATCGATTCGCTGCAAGTTCTGTTCGATTTTGCTTTGGACGGCGACGAGGCTGTTTCCTGTCCGATTTAACTCGTTCTCCGTTTCTATTATTCTCTGGCCCAATTCGCTGATTAGAGTGTCATTTTTCGTCACTTCAGCGACAACGCCGGCAAGCTGGTCTTCAAACCGTTCAAGACCGGCTTTTTTCTCCGCGTTTTGGGTTCGGTTCTTTGCGTATTCAGCCAGTGAGTAATTCACCTGCAACTCTTTGAGCCGCCCGCAGTATTCCAGATAGTTTCTTGCTTTGCCTGCCTGATACTTTATGCTTCGAAGCTGTTTTTGCACCTCCCCTAAAATATCCGCGAGCCGCAGCAGGTTCTGTTCCGCATATTCCAGTTTGCGAAGGGCCTCTTTTTTATGTGCTTTATATTTGCTTACACCGGCTGCTTCTTCAAATATGGCTCTCCTATCCGTCTTCGAAGCATTTAACAGCTGTCCAACCTGTCCTTGCTCAATAATCGAGTAGGCCTTGACGCCTACACCGGTGTCCATAAACAATTCGCGAATGTCTTTCAGCCGGCAGATTTTGTTGTTTATACGGTATTCGCTTTCGCCGCTTTTATATATACGCCGTGTAATCTGCACTTCATCAGCATCGATTGCTAATTGCCTACTCCCTGTTCCGTTAGGATTTGAGAGAAATAGACTTACTTCAGCCGTCCCAGCAGGTTTTCTGCTGCTGCTGCCGCTGAATATCACATCCGCCATTTGCTCGCTTCGAAGGCTCTTGACGCTTTGTTCACCGAGTACCCATTTTACCGCATCGACAACATTGCTCTTGCCGCAGCCGTTGGGGCCGACTATGGCCGTTATTGGCGAATCAAAGGTCAATTCCACCTTGTCAGCAAAGCTCTTGAAGCCATCAAGAACGATTTTTTGAAGTCTCATCTGTTTTCCCTACTCTCTTAGTTTAGGTACCTGATATGGCGCAAGAAACCCACTCCTTGGCCAATACGCACTATTAATATCGGCCGATGACCTATTTTTTCTTGATAGTTAGCTCGATTTTTGGAAGGGGCCCAGCCCAAAACTCTGCTTCCACCGCTCCTTTGTCGCACATCTGCTTCAAAAGGGCGATTGCTTCGGCATATGAAACGTTTAATCCTCGGCGCTCTTCTTTGGTTTTCTTTAGTGGTTCTTCGCACAGTGTTTGGATAATGTCGCTAAGTTCAAATGAGCTCTTCAATTGAACCATTACATTGGGCCGTTTGGGGTGTTTGCGGATTATTGAAACATATTTCTGACCTGCTGGAGCATTTATTGTAATACTGCCGTTTGCCGACTGGATAAAAATATTGTCGTGGCAGTATATCGGGGCACCGAACAGCACAATTCGGGGCTGACCGCTTCGGGAAACAAAAATCCCTTTGTATTCGGTTTGGGTAATTTGCTCAAGATAGAAATTACGCGCAATCAGCTTTTGTGTTACCGCAATATCGTCTAATTTCCTTAAGTTTTCGTATGCCGCCAATCTGACATTGGGGTCGTCATCTCGCAGTAAGTTTCGCGATATCGCAATCGCGTCGTTCCGGCTCGCCGATGTAGTAATTGCATCCAAAGCCTCGACTCGATAAGTTGAATCTTTATTCGATGCTATTTCTCGAAGGGTATTCAGACCCCCGTCACTGCCCAGATTGAGCATGCATCTGGCTGCTCCCAGACGTACCTGCTCCTGGGACGAATTCAAAAGGGCCGCCAGCTTACTGAGACTTTCATTCCCTATGGCCTCGAGAGCTGTCTCAGATGCATACTTGTCTTCGGAAACAGCAAGCTTTTTGACGAACGTGTTTATTCTTTCTTTGGTGGCTTCCGGCGTCTCAGCGAGGTATATCGCCTTGACTATCGATACGAATCTTTGTTTCTGTTTTTTGTATGCAGCCGGTACTTTCAATTCAATCTGGCTGGGTGAGACCGCTCTGGCTGTACCGTCACCAAAACGTCCGTTTAATTTGTTGCAAATAAGGCTTGCGGTTTTATAATCCGGCCGACGAAGCCCCATGTTTACCTCGTACTCGTCGAGGACCCTGCCGCCAGCCAGAATATAGCCGATTTTTTTATTTGTTTCGTTGGGATCTAGAGTATCTATAAAGACCGGCCCCTTCGCCGTAGCCAAAGCTTTTATAGCTATACCGAACCCTCCTATTGCCTTAAGCTCGGTGCCATACAACCACCCGCCTTCCAGAGAGGTTGTTTGTGTGCCGGGAAGAGCAATTACTTTTACATCGAAGTATTGGTTTTTTTGAACTGCTGTCGGCATAATCCCTTGAACTATTACCACCGCCGTATCGGGACTGTTAATAAGCTCATCAACATTTCCCTTGTCCTCAGTTAATTGCTGCAGGATATATTGTTTAAGATATTCTCTAATCGGGGCAGGACATTCACCCGAACCCGTTCCACTTAATCCGCCCACCAGCCCATATCCTTCGACAGGGATTAATTCGAAGGAAAACACCTCCGCCAGCGACCCTATTGTAGCACCCATATCTATTTTTGCTGCGGGTTCATTTGGTTCCTTACCCGTTTTGGCCGGCTTACCACAACCGCCTATAAAAAAAACAACAAACGGTATGATTACTGCACAAACTGTTTTTATATGCCGGATATCCATCGTAATAATACCCCGAAAAACTATCGCTGTTTATTATTTACTATCGTTGCTAAATACCGATTCTCTTCAATAATAAATCGTAAATGGTAAATAGTCAATTATTTACTCTCCGACTATTTGACAGACGACCGTTCTTGTCCTTGGCCTAGTATCAAAATCCACCAGCACAATTTGCTGCCAAGTGCCCAGGACAAGTCGTCCATCTACAACAGGCACGCTCAGCGACGGCCCCAATAGTGCGGCCCTTACATGGGAATGCCCGTTATCGTCGTGCCAGGTCTCTTCGTGCTCATATCGGCTGGCCCTTGGCGCAACCTTCTCGAATGCCGCCCCTATATCGTGATTTATCAGCCCCGGCTCATATTCAGTCGTCGTAATCCCCGCCGTTGAACCTACATTGAAAACAGTAATTGTGCCGTTGCTGATGCCAGAATCTGCGATAGTATTGCTGACCCGTTCGGTAATATCGACAATGTTGCAATTACCTTTCGTTTTTACTTCGATTTTTTCTGTTTTGACCATAGCTGGAAATATAGTATAAAATATTAACCACTGCAAGGATAAGCAGGTTTGAAGCCGTTTTCAAACAAGGTAAAATTATTGTGGCGTACTTGGGAAGAATAATTTCAATGACAAAAAACAGCCAAAACATCAGAAATCTTCTGCCTTGGCTGATAGTAGCAATTATTATCGCTGTCGCGGCTGGACTTCGATTTCGTCTTTTGGATGTCCCGTTTGAGCGAGACGAAGGGCACTATGCTTACGCTGGCCAGCTTATGCTTGATGGCGTTCCGCCTTACACCAAAGTGTACACTTATTTTATGCCAGGTATGTACGCTATTTATGCCTTGATAATGATTGTTTTCGGCCAAACTCACACCGCTATCCACATGGTACTGCTTATTATCAACGCTGTTACAATTCTCTTGATATTTCTATTGGCGAAATATTTAACCGACTCTTTTGCTGCCGTTTTTGCCGCAGCAGCTTTTGCGGCGATGTCGTTGTCACAATCGGTTCTAGGGCTTTCCGCCAATGCCGAACATTTCGTTATTTTTTTTGTGATATGCGGCATCATTTTGGTGCTCCGTGCCGTTGACACTCAAAGATATTTATTCCTACTGATGGGTGCGCTGCTGCTCGGAGTGTCCCTTTTAATTAAACAACATTCGGCTGCTTTCATTGTCTTTATGGCAGCATATCTGTTCTACCGTGAGTTTCGCCGT
>CAIYOL010000412.1 GCA_903927855.1 uncultured Planctomycetota bacterium | reverse complement strand
TGGCAAGATAGCCGAGGATGGGTTTTGCGATCTGGTCTTTATCGGCGATTGCTCGCGGAGCGAACCGTTTATGCAGATGGGCCATAAGAATAACAGGGTCGATGAGGGCAGGGTGGTTCGGCAAAAAAACGATGCTGGTTTTCCCTTTGGCTGTTATTTTGTCAAGGCCGATTATCTTGATATCGTAACGCAGCCAGAGAACGATTTTAACTATTGTCGTGACAAGCCAGTCAAGCATCGCTGTTTCCCTTTGGCAGAGTGAAGAAAAGCCACCCTGCGACAATCGCGGTCAGAACTGCTTCAATACCGAAGCAGTTTGTCGGCTTGATTCTGACCACGGCGAACAGATAATAAACGCCGCCGGAGATAAGCATACTGCTAAAAACAGCAAAATACGACACCGCGATTATTCTCCCTTTAACATCCGGACTGGGCCTGAGTTGAATAAAGCTCGACAGCGGCACTAAAAACATACCGCCCCCAACACCCGCAAGGCCGAGTGCCAGTATCATTACCCAGCTTCGCGTCGGCCCAGGCAGGTGAGGAACAAGCATGACCGACAGCATACATACTGCCATCAGCATCGCCGCAGGTGCAAGAACGCGATACCATCGAACTCCTTTTGCTATGCGAACGACAAGAAGGCTGCCTATTACGACCCCGATAAGTTCAACCGCTGACATCGCTCCCGTCTTGCTCGTCGACAGCCGGAATTGCCCCAGACCGAGACTATTTATCACGAGAATCTGCAGCGACGCCGCAAACCAGAAATATGCCTCGGCTGCAATTGCAGTCAAAAGCAGCCTGTCTTTCCGAATATTCCATAGTGTCTCGATAGAAGCCAGCGGCCCCGAACGGGGAAACCGGGCGTCCGTAGAAGCTGCAGGAAACCTGGGTATGCCGAAGCTCACTATTAACCCAACTGCCGCAATGACAACAACAACCGCAGATGCTGCTGCTCTTCCAAGCGGAGCACTGCGAAACTCCCCCGGAATACCGAGGACAACGCCCGCCATCGCAGTGCCTGCGAGCATCGCGCCGGTAGTGCCCATTCGGATTATCCCGTTCGCGGTGAGAACGTATTCCGCAGGGTAAAGCTCCGGAATTGTCCCGTTGAGTGATGGACCGAAAATCGTCGATTGCAGCGCCATTATAAACAGCGTCACCATCATTAAAACCCAGTTGAGACTGTATATCCCCACCGCGGCAATGAGCATGGCGATTAGTTCGAGAACCTTCGATGCGATTACTACACTGCGCTTGCTGAACCGGTCCGCGCAGTAGCCCGCGGGGGCGGCGAACAGAATAAAGGGTAAATTGAAAAGTACCGTTGCGACCGCCTGCAGATTTGTCTTGCTCGCCAGCACCGTCAGCATCAGCACCGTCTGCCTGAAGAAGTTGTCATTGAGTACCCCGGCACAGTAGGTCGCCGCCATAGCCAGAAACTTCGCACGTGCCTTTCGGATGCGTATCTTTAGTGAATCGTCTGTGTGACCATCCATAATATCTTTCCGCAAAACGTCACCTTGGCGGTATGATAGCACAAAGAACGAATAGCACAATAGTTGACAACCGCCGTAATATCGCCTTATACTGGCTACGTATCAGCGCCCGTAGCTCAATTGGATAGAGTGATGGGCTTCGAACCCATAGGTTGCAGGTCCGAGTCCTGCCGGGCGCAGTTTTTAACCTCTCTTCAGTCCGTTACAGGAGAATCAAGCTAAGGACCCAAACGACCAGACCTGAGGTAACTCCTATAATCAAAGTAGCTACCGTATGTAATTTATAGCCGGTTTTGATGTCCATTTTGGCCATTTGCGTAATTACCCAGAAAAAGCTGTCATTCGCGTGAGAAACGACCATTGCCCCGGCTGCTATGGAAGATACTACCAGCGCCTTGGCAACTGGAGACTCGAAACCTAAAGATGACATTAACGGCATCATCAACGATGCTGTCGTAATCAGCGAAACTGTCGACGAACCCTGGGCGGTTTTTAAGGCCGCTGCGATAATAAACGGCAGCCAAATACCCAGGTTGGCTTGTGACAAAGACTTGCTAAGCACATCCGCAATCGGTGAATTCCGCAAAACCATCCCAAATGCCCCGCCCGCCCCGGTAATCATAATTATAATGGCTGAATCTATTATCGATTGTCCCACCCAGCCGGTGGTAGATAACATCTGCTTGTCAAGCTTTCTTGGAAGCCGGAAGGCCAGAAGCGTCCCAATCATTAGTGCAATGACCGGCTCTCCTATAAAGCCTACAAAATTTTTCAAGCTGCCTTCCCCGAACGGGTGCGACGGAAAATCTGAAAAAGATTTAAATATGATTAAAACCATCGGTAATATAATCGGAATAAATGACTTCAATGCAGAGGGGGCTTCTCTGAGCCGAGCTTCCACATCCGCCTCCGAAAGTTCCGGATTGGGATCGACATAAATTTTAGCGGCGAATTTTACGGCGAATAGCCAGCCGACCGCCACGGCAAAAGCAGCAACAATCAGACCGAATAAAATAACCAGTCCGAGGTCGGCGTTAAGTATGCCGGCTGCGGCTATGGGCCCCGGCGTCGGCGGCACTAAGCAATGCGTGGCAGTAAGACCGACCGCCAAAGCCACTACCGGTCCCATAAGTGATATTTTAGCCCTCTTGGAAAGCGCCCTGTTCAGCGGCATAAGGATAACGAAGCCGGAATCCGCAAAAACCGGTATGGAAACGATGTAGCCGATAATCGCCATTGCCAGAGGGACGTGGCTTTGGCCGATAATTTTCAAAATCCAGTCGGCAATTGCGAATGCGCCGCCCGAACGCTCAAGAAATGTCCCGATGATGATGCCCGCGATGATTACGATTCCTATTTTGCCGATAGTGTCGCCGAACCCGCCGTTAATTGATTTGGCAATTTCGGGAAGCGGCATCCGCGCGAACAAGCCGAATCCAATCGCCGCAAATATAAGGGCCAGAAAGGGATGCAACTGAAATTTGACCGTCGAAATTACAATAAAAAGTATGCTGATGACAAGAAGTACAATCAGGAACATAAACAGAATCCTTTCACTATTTTTGGTGCCTGACCTCCGCTTTGGCTAACTTCTCGTAGAACTGGACAATACCGCCGTGGTCATTGCCTCCTTTTCCGTCAACCTTAAGCGCCTGCATAATCTCCATTACTCCGCTGGTTAAAGGCACGGGGACGCCGACTGAATGGGCGGTGTCCAGGGCATTGGCCAAATCCTTGATATGCAATTCAATCCGAAAGCCCGGCTTAAAATTGCCCTCCAAAACCAGAGGCACCTTCGCGTTGAGCACGTTGCTGCCTGCCAGTCCCCCGCGAATGGCCTGGAAAACCTTTTCCGGGTCCACGCCCGCCTTTGTCGCCATCACCATTGCCTCGGACATCGCTGCGATATTTAATGCCACGATTATCTGGTTCGCAAGCTTCGTTATGTTTCCGCTGCCAATGTCCCCGACCAAAACAGCCGACGAGCCCATAACCTTCAGGATGCCTTCGACCTGCTCGAAGACCTCTTTCTTGCCGCCTACCATAATTGAAAGCGTCGCGTCTTTGGCCTTCGGCTCTCCGCCGCTCACCGGCGCATCTAACATCTCAACGCCTTTTTTCTCAACCTCTGTTGCAACCTCTTTGGAAACCATAGGGGCTATCGAGCTCATATCAACCAGAATCAATCCTGCTTTTGCACCTTCTAAAACTCCGTTTTTTCCGAGCACCGCCTCTTTCACATCAGGCGAATTAGGCAGCATGGTAATCACAACTTCGCTTTGTGCCGCGACATCCTTGCTGCTCTTACCTTCCTTAGCGCCGGTCGCCACGACCTCTTTAACCGCCTCCCGCTTGATATCATAAACTATCAGGCTGTAACCTGCCTTAATCAGGTTCATCGCCATCGGCTTACCCATTATTCCCAATCCGATAAATCCTATTTTCTTCATCTTGTTTGCCCCAAAAAATTCAAAGTCATACTTTAATCAATCGGTGTCAAAACCACTTTCATTGCCTTTTTACTTTCTACAAGCTCAAACGCCTCTTCCCATTTGTCAATCGGAAGCTCGTGTGTAACTAAACGCTCCAAATCAACCTGCCCCTTGCTCATCAGTGTAAGACATTTCTCCCATACGTCCCACGTATGGCTGAAATGTCCCTTCAAGGTGACTGATTTTGCAATCAGCGGGTCCAAACTGAAGTTTACTGGTTTCGGTCCCCACCCGATTTTCGTAATCTGGCCGTTCGGACGCACCGCGCTCATAGATAATTTCAGCGTCTCGGCTGGACCGGCCGTATCAACGATTAAATCCGCGCCGTAGCCGTCGCCCAAAGACATTATCTTAGGCAGGGCGTCTTCCTTGCTGCTGTTAATGGCGATTGTTGCGCCGAATTCCTTCGATAATTTCAGCCGTTCGTCGTCGCCCTCTGCGCCGATAGCGATGATTTCACTTGCCCCCGATAATTGTGCCATCTTCATACACAACAGGCCTATCGGTCCAGGCCCAATCACGACCACCGTATCGCCCGGATTTACCGTGCTGTTGCATATAACCGATTTATACGCCACGCAGAACGGCTCCGTTACCGACGCCGCCTTTAGCGAAACATTCTCAGGCACCTTGTGCAGAATCCTGCCCGGAACCTTGACATATTTTGTATATGCCCCGTCGAGATGAAAACCAAATCCTTTTCGTTCCCTGCATAGATGATAATTATTGCTTCGGCAAAGTGCGCAACTGCCGCAGTAGTCTGCGTGCGTCTCAGATGTAACCCTGTCCCCGACCTTGAATTTGCTTACTTGTTTTCCCGCTTTAACAATCTTGCCCGCGAATTCGTGTCCCAGAATAAAAGGACAGTTAAATTTGAATACCACTGTGCCATTGTGCATATGCGGGTCAGTCCCGCAGACGCCGACGTATGCTACTTCCACCAATACGTCACTCTCGCCGATTTCCGGCACCGGCACTTCCCGCAGCTCCGTCGCATTGGGTTTATTCTCATATTTGACTACGGCTTTCATCATTTTCATATATGTCACCCTAAAACCTTTTTGACCGCCTTGACAATCGCCGTATCTGTCAGGCCGTAATGTTCCAGAAGCTGTTCATAGCTCAGCGCCGATTGTCCGAAACAATCCTGTATCGCGACCGCCTCCATCGGTATCGCCATCCCTCTCAGTATAAAAGCAATAGCGCTGGCAAGCCCGCCCATTATCGTGTGCTCCTCGACCGTTACGACCCCCTTTACTCCGCTCGCCAATTTTTTGATTATATTCTCGTCAATCGGCTTCAAAGTGCTGACATTGACTATCCGCAGGGATATGCCTTCCTTTTCCAGTGTCTCGGCGGCCTTCAGTGCCTTATAAATCATATAGCCGTGGGCAAATACCGTAACGTCCGAACCTTCCCGTATCACGGAGGGCGTACCGATTTTGAATTCCTGCTTTTCGTCGGTAACGTCCGGCACGTCATTGCGGAGGATGCGCATATACACCGGCCCGTCGTAATCGGCCGCCGCCCTTGTCATCTTTTTCGTCTCTATCCCGTCGGCAGGGGACAGGATTGTCATATTGGGTATCGCTCGCATAATGGCGACGTCCTCGATGCTTTGGTGCGTAGCCCCATCTCCGAAATCTGAAAGCCCGCAGCTTGAGCCGACAATCTTCACATTCAGTTTGCCAATGCAGCTGACGCGAATCTGGTCGTATGGCCGTCCGGTGGCAAATACCGCGAAGGAATTTGCGAACGCAATCTTGCCGGATAGCGCCAGACCCGCCGCGGTGGAAATCATATTCTGCTCGCCGATGCCCATCTCGAAGAACCGCCCCGGGAATTCCTTCTCGAAAAGTTTCGTCATCGTGGTCTTGCCAAGGTCTGCTTCCAATACCACGATTCGCTCGTTTTCTTTGCCCAATTCAACTAATGTTTCGCCGTATACCGTTCTGCAATTTCGCATACCCATTAATTTATCCTTACTACTCGAACAGCTTTCTCGCTGTTTCATATTGTTCCTGTGTCATTATCCCGTGATGGAAATCCGCCTTGCCCTCGGCAAAAGGCACTCCCTTGCTCTTCACCGTCCGGGCGACGATCATAACGGGCTTGCCCTTGACTTTATCCGCGTCGTCCAGCGCATCGGCTATTTGCTTGATATTGTGTCCGTCGATTTCAAAAACCTCCCAGCCGAACGCCTTCCATTTCTCCACGTGCGGATTCGTATCGTATCGCTCGACGATAGGCCCCGTCGCCTGCACAAGGTTCTTATCGAAAAAGGCAATGAGGTTGTCTAATTTATAAAAGGCCGCCGTCATCGACGCTTCCCATATCTGCCCCTCAGCTATTTCTCCATCTCCGACGATGCAGTAAACCTTGTAATTTTTCTTATCAATTTTCCCCGCCATCGCTATTCCGCAGGCAACGCTTAGTCCCTGTCCCAGTGACCCTGTGTATGCCTCGATGCCCGGCATTCTTCGCATCTCAGGATGTCCCTGCACTATCGTGCCCAATTCCTTCAGGGTGCTTAATTCTTTCTTTGGGAAATACCCGCACTCGGCTAAGGCCGCGTATTGCGCCAGTGCCGCGTGGCCTTTGCTCAGCAGGAGTCTATCCCTGTCAGACCACTTCGGCTCCTTTGGATTATGCCGCATCTTGTGAAAATAAAGCACCGCGACAATATCAGCGATTGAGCACGACCCGCCCAGATGCCCGGGCTTACCCGACCCAATCATCATCACGATATCATACCGTATCCTCTTCGCTGCTTTTTCCAGTTCTTTTATCTTTTTAGCGGAAATTGCCATACCCACTCATCTCCTGATTTCAAACGTCTTTTGTCTATACTTATGCCTTGCGTCTTCTGTCTATTAACCATCAAACTCTTGCCGCGGCGTAGTCCCTGACGAAGCCGGGTTGCCCTTCTCTTAAAACCACTCAAACCTTCCTATTAAAGATTCGCAATAATACCAAACAGACCAGCCCTATGCAACCAAACTTTTGGGGTCTCGGCCCAATACGACGAGCACGCCATAGCTCTAGTGATTCCGAATGTTAACAGGAACAATCT
>CAIYOL010000411.1 GCA_903927855.1 uncultured Planctomycetota bacterium | reverse complement strand
TCCGGCAATTGCCACGTTACAACCCATATTTTTTACTCCTACAAGGATTTCGCAAACATAACAAGGGGCAGTCAAGGTAAACGACTGCCCGTCAAGCCTGATAAAACTGGAATATTTACGGTAATTATAGCGTTTCGCCGGCAAAATGCAATAGGCGAGCATAATAATCCGCGAGACGGCCCGATTTAATAAAAAAGCCCCGCTTTTTAGGGCGGGGCAGAGGTATTTGAAGAAAAACTTATAGGAGTAATTAACCTTTTTCTTTTGGCAGTTTAAGCACAACGAAAATTGCGGCTTGTCCCTGCTTTATCCGAAGCAGGACGGCGTCTTCTTTGGCGGCATCTTCTATTGCCTGTTTAAAGGCTTTTGTGTTTTCGACCGGCTTTCGGTTGACTTCCATAATCAGCGCTCCGGGCGTGATGCCGGCAAGTTCAGCGATTGACCCGGATTCGACCTGCGTGACAATGACTCCGGTGAGGCCTTCATAGCCGTATTGCTTGGCCAAATCATCGGTAAGATTCTGGACGGAAAGGCCTAATTTTTCTAAAGTTTCCGGGCCGCCTTTGGCGACTTGTCCCTTTGCCGGGCGTTCGCTGAGTTTAGCGGATACAGTTTCCCGTTTTCCGTCCCGCAGTACGACTAATTCCACATCAGTGTCAGGTTTTAGCGATCCGACGCGGCCCTGCAATTCTTTGGCTGCCTCGATGGGCTTACCATTAAGCTCTATAATGACATCGCCGGGCTTTAGTCCGGCTTTTTCGGCAGCGGAACCCTTGGTGACTTCCGGAACGAGCACGCCTTTAGTGTCTTGTTTCAGGCCGAAAAAAGGAGCGTTCTCGGCAGTCAGGTCCTGGATACCAACGCCAAGAAAGCCGCGGGCGACTTTGCCGGTTTCAACGAGCTGTTTATAAATGGATTTGGCCATATTGATAGGGATAGCAAAGCCGATACCAACATTGCCTGCCCAGTAGCTGCGGCCGCCCGGGCTGATTATAGCGGTGTTAATCCCTACTACTTTTCCATCAAGATTAAGCAGAGGCCCGCCGGAATTTCCCGGGTTTATGGCGGCATCGGTCTGGATGTAATCTTCATACTCGGCGAGACGAAAACCGCTTCTGCTTTTTGCGCTTACGATGCCTGCGGTAACGGTGTGAGTTAATCCAAAAGGATTTCCGATGGCGAGAACCCATTCGCCGACTTCGAGCTTATCGGAGTCGGCCAGTTCGAGGAACGGCAGGTCATTACCATCGATTTTTATGACAGCGACGTCGGAATCCGGGTCTGTTCCAATAACTTTTGCCTCGATTTCCTGATTATTTCCCTGCTTGACCATAACTTTTTCGGCTTCGCCGACAAGATGATTGGCGGTGAGGATGTAACCATCAGCTGAGACGATAAAGCCGGTGCCTTGTGCCAATTGCTGGAATTTTCGCGTCTGAGGGGTCTGAGGGGAGCGCTGGTGTTGGCGAGGGGATGGACGGCCAAAGAAATGTTCAAAGACGTCGTCGTCGCTGAAAGGATCGCCGAACGGCCAGTCGGGCATTTGCTGGGTGACGGTTTGGCTGGCTTTGATTCCCACGACGGCCGGCGAGGCCTTTTCTGAGATTTTGGCAAAGGCCTTACCCATCTGGCGCAGAGTATCAATACTGTTTGCGTCCTGTGCGGAAGCCGAGAGCGGGACGAAAAGTAAAAGTATCAGAGAAGCTGAAATTATATAATGGAGTGACGTGGGTTTGTTTTGTGTTTTCATTTTGGCCTCCTATTTCTTAAAGGTTCGAGTATGCTCGCTGCATAATAATATTTAAGAATTTCACCATAAAAAACAATTTAGACGAATGCTGTTTATACGATTTTGCCGCCGAATAAGTTCGCGCCGGCGCTATTTTATATAACTACTTATAGGTAATGCAGTTATGGTGTTAGCCGATTTCTTCGTCAATCCAGCCGAGCAGTTCTTTGACCTCTTCGAGCGTAATATCACCCATATGGGCGACGCGGAAGGTCTTTTCCTTGAGGTCGCCGTAGCCGTTTCCGAAGGCGGTGTTGTGCTTTTTCTGGACGGCACTAATCACATCGGCCACGACGATGCCCCGCGTATTTTTGACCGTTGTGAGGGTGTCGGAGGCGTATTTGTCCTCGCAGAAAAGTGCAAATTTTTCCCTGGCCCAGCTTCTGGCGAAATCACCCATTTTTTTGTGCCTTTTCCATACGTTTTCCATACCTTCGGCAATCAGTTTTTCGCACTGGTAGTTGAGGGCCATAATGTGCGGGATAGCCGGCGTAGTTGGGGTCTGATTTTTTTCCGCCGATTTTGCGAAGGCCTGGAAGTCGAAGTAATAACCTCTCTGGGGAACTTTTTTGCTTTTTTCCATCGCCCGGTTGCTGACGGCCGCTACTGCCAGTCCCGGCGGGATAGCAAAAGCCTTCTGGACCGAGGCAAATGCCACGTCCCAGCCAAGCTTATCGAAATGTAAAGGCAGGCCGATCATTGCGCTGACGGCGTCCACAAAGACGAGGACATCCGGATATTTTTCCTTCATCATTTCGCTTGTCTCGTAGAGGGGGTTCATCAGGCCTGTGCTTGTCTCGTTGTACATAAGCGTAACGGCGGCATATTTTCCGGTTGATAATTTCTCGTCAATCATTTCCGGTGTGACGGGTTTGCCCCATTCGACTTTTATTTCGTCAGCTTTTCTCCCGCAGCTTCTGACCACGTCGGCCCACTTATCGCTGAATGCGCCGCAGCAGGAGCACAGAACGGTCTCGTTGAAGTCGACGCAGTTGCGAATAGACGCCTCCCAAATGCCGGAAGCTGAGGACGTGGACAGAAAGACGTTCTGGGTTGTGAAGAGGATTTTTTTGAGCATCTCGACCGTGCTGGAATGCAATTGCGCGTATTCTTTGCCGCGATGTCCCAGTGTCGGGCGTGCGAGCTGCTGTAAAACATCTTCATTGACCTTTACCGGTCCGGGAATGAACAATCTCGGCGGGTTTTTCCAGTCTACCATAAACTAACTCCTATAGAAAAAGGTTACAATTTGTTAATAGTCAAACCTGAATAAATTTTGGGATAGAAATAAGTCGACTTCTGAGGCATTTTTTCGCCGGCATCGGTGACCATTTTTATCTGCTGCATTTTTACTGGGTTGGTGAAGAAGGCCGCTTGTTTTTGCCCCGAATCAACTTTGGCGATTGATTCGTCAATCGCGTTATCGGTATCTTTTATATATTCCAGCCGACTGCCGTCCGCAAGCTGTTTCTCGCCGATGCCTAATAATTTTTCGAGGATGAGCTTATGCAGCACAGAGACATCGAGCGACCTCCAGTGCGAACTCATATTCGGTACGAAGGAACTCATTGCTTGTTCATTTTTTAAGACAATCATGTAGAAGGTATTGTTGCCGGCGTAAATTCCAAACGCAGTTTTATCGCCGTTAAATTCGGATTTCATTTGCGCGAGCATTTTTTGTTTTGCAGTAGCTTTGTCGCCGGGGCGGGCGAACTTATATTCAACAACGTCGAAGTTTTCTTTTAGCCCGGCGATTAGTTTTGCGGCGTCAAAGTCTTCGAGATTGCCGACAAGGCGATGGGTGGCCAAAATGACCAGTCCCTCGTGAAGGGTATTGGTGAAAGCAATCATCCGGTAGGCGGCTGCGGGATTGGCGGTTTCTTTGGAGTAAGCCAGAGCCGTTTCGTAACGATGGTGACCATCGGCTATGATGCAGGGTTTATCGAGCATCATTTTTTTAATTGCATCGATGTCTTTTTTGGCCGTTATTGCAAACAGACGGTGTCGGACATCCTGTTCGTCGAGGAAATCTATAAGCGGTTTTTGGCCGACGGCCTTTTCAATAATTTTGTCTGCGATTTTTTGTTCGTCTTCATAGAGCATAAGAGGCAACCCAAAGTCGGCGGCAGTTGCTCTTTTAAGATTGAGCCGGTCGGTTTTCGGCGCATTGAGTGTTTGTTCGTGGGGCCTGACCATTGGACCGAATTCTTCGAGCTTGGCCAAAGCGATAAAGCTGGAACGCCGAAATTGAGCACCGGCCAGATGGAAATCCTGAACGTATGCGTAGATGGCCTCGGTTGAGTCCTGTTTCAGGATGCCTTTTTTTATCCAGTCGTTGAGGTAGTTGGCAGCCCTTGTGTATCTATTGTTGTCCGCGTTATCGGAAGGGGTCGTTTCCCCTTTGATTATGCGCACGATGTTATATTCACTTTTTTCATAGAACATCTGTTGCTGAGAGGGGCTTATGACATCATAAGGAGGGGCAATACAGCTGCCTGCGTCGCCAACGGCTTCTGCGTTGTACCTAAATGCCTTGAACGGCTTAACTTCCATTATCACGCCTTCGAATCCTTATATTATTTTCGATTACTATTAAACTCTGAGTTTATATACTTTAGCATCATCAAAAACTGCGAAGCGGCAATGTTACTAAAATAAGGACAAATTGTCAAATATGATAGATGACTGGATTGGCTGAAAAGTGTTGAAATTCAGCTTTTTTTAGCTTTTGCCGCCTTCTTTTCTGCAAGATATTGGTTTATGGCCGCGGCGGCGATTCTGCCCTGGCCCATCGCGAGGATGACGGTAGCGGCTCCGAGGACGATATCTCCGCCGGCATAAACGCCTTCCATTGAGGTTTTGCAGTTTTCGTCAACAACGATATTTCCCCACTTG
>CAIYOL010000410.1 GCA_903927855.1 uncultured Planctomycetota bacterium | reverse complement strand
TCCCCCCGCTACTTCGCTTTTGCGAAGTAAAACGACGGGGGCGACGAAGCGTCTGCCTCTATAATTGGAGGAACTTGCGCGTTTGATGCGAAAATTCTGGAGTTTTTGAATGTACGGTTTTGGTTAACTCGTTATAGCTAAAGGAGTAAAAAAAATTTACAAAATTTCAGGATTTGTCAAAAGGTACCCACGTTTTTGATTGAAAATTTTCTGTAAGCCACGGATGGACACAGATTAACGCAGATTTTAATGTTTGCGGGAAAATGAAAGAGGATTTAGAATATGGGTTCCCTGTTTGAGACCCAAGTAGCCTGGGTCCCCGCTAACGACCCCTGCTTAAAACATGCAGGGGCAGGCATGCGGGGATCTCCGCTACGCTTCGAGAATCTACGCTATGCTACGACGGGTAAAATGGGGCGGTGAAGTTGTCACAACTGCGCAGCTAAATGCGGGCACCTGTTTGAACGGAGGTTTTTATTAACGAAGTTAATAAGATAATTGAGAAGATTAAACAATTCCGTGATGAACGGGATTGGATGCAATTTCATGACCCGAAAAACATGAGTATCTCTGTTATCATCGAGGCAGCAGAATTGCTCGAACACTTCCAATGGAAGACCAAAGAAGAGGTCAAAATATATGTTGAGGAAAATAAGGAAGAAATTCAAGAAGAGATAGCTGATATTGCTTTATATCTTTTCGAATTAGCGGACAATTTAGAGATTGATTTGTTAAATGCCATGAAAAAGAAATTAGAAAAGAACAGCAAAAAATATCCGGTTGAAAAAGCAAAAGGAAAGCACACTAAGTATAACAAACTCTGATTTTATGTTGATATATCAAGATACAACAAAGCAGTTTATCCGGGACGTCAGAGAGAATAAACTTACCACTATAATGTCGGCAAGATTTCAGGAGCGATTAGGTAGACTGCCGGGCTACGGTGAATTGAATTCTTGGCAAAACTCTCTATCAAGAGTCCGTGATTTAATTGAGGTGGCAGAACTTACTGATAACATGATCGCACTTGAATACGAGGTGCCATATAATCAATCCCGTATCGACTGTTTGCTTTTTGGCAAAGGTAAAGATAAGATTTCCAATATTGTACTAATTGAGCTGAAACAATGGTCATCGGTTAAAGCGTTAGAAGATGAGGGCAATTTCGTAGAAACATATACAGGCAGAGTAGAGCAAGTAGTAGCTCATCCATCTCAACAAGCAAAAGGATACGATGGCTATCTAAAAGGCTTTGTAGCAGAATTTGAAAATCCTCCCCCTCTTGTTTTGTTTAGTTGCGCTTATTGTCATAACTACGACAAGGAAGATGGCAAAGGGCTTTTTGATCCGGTATACCAAAACCTTATAGATGACTTTCCCGTGTATACCAAAGAAGATGTTGTGGCTTTGGCTCATAAAATCAAAGAGATGCTCGCAGCTGGTGATGGATTTGAGATCTTCAATCGCTTCATGCGAAGCCCCTTAAGACCTTCAAAAAAACTTTTAGAGAATGTCTCAAAAGTTGTAAAGAATGAAGCGGTTTTCTCTTTGCTAAATGAGCAACTTGTTGCCAAAAATCTTATTTGGTCAAAAGTTAAGAAGGCTGATAAGAAAAAAGTCAAATCCGTTATTATTGTTCACGGCGGTCCAGGAACCGGTAAATCAGTAATCGCAATTAATGTTCTCGCAGAAGCAGCACAAAGAGGCAAGAAAGTATTTTATGGATGTAAATCAAAACCATTTATAGAAGGGTTAAAAAAGCTTGTTGGCAGAGATGGCGCGTTATTGTTCTCTAATCTTTATCGTTTTCTGCCAACGAGAATTAAAGAAAATGAATTAGATTTATTATTAGTGGATGAAGCACATAGGATAGAGAAAAACAGCAATTTTCAATACACTAAAGCAGTAGACCGAACTGACATGTCTCAGGTTGAACAGCTTATCAGATGTGCTAAAACATCGGTTTTTTTCATTGATGATAAGCAAAATGTAAGATCACAAGAAATCGGCAGTTCAAAATTAATAAAAGAAACAGCCCAAAAATTCAATTGCGACTTTTCGGATACAACTCTTTACACTCAATATAGATGCATGGGGTCTAATGATTATTTGTTATGGCTAGAATCTGTATTGGGATACACAGAAGAAAAAAGGATGCTCTGGAAAAATGAAATATTCGACTTTAAAATTTTTGATTCTCCTCTGGAAATTTATGACGAATTGAAAGAAAAGGAACTGGAAAAGCCAAATTCTGCGAGAATGGTTGCAGGATTCTGTTGGCCTTGGAGCAAGGAACTCGACGCTAACGGCGAACTTGTAAAAGATGTACGTATCGATGGCTTTGCAATGCCATGGGAAACGCCTGATGAAATCACCAGACCACCGAAAGGCTATGTTAAGTGGCACGAATGGGCTTATCGGCCGGAGGGATTTAAACAGGTGGGATGTATTTATACTGCCCAAGGATTTGAATTTGATTATATAGGGGTAATTGTCGGTAACGATCTAATCTACAACTCAAAATCTAATAGCCTAAAAGCAGACATTACAGCAACAGAGGATCCTACATTAAGAAGGTACAAGGAAAATTTTGAAACTCATGTAAAAAATATATATAGAACGCTTCTGTCCCGAGGAATGAAAGGCTGTTATGTTTATTTTGTGGACAAAGAGGTTGAGAAATTTTTTAAGTCGCGGATTGGAGATTTATCAACTTATCAAGCTGAAACGCTCGGACCTTCAGAGATTGTTAAAGATAAGAAGCAATTTGCGCCAAGTATTGAGCAAGATATTCCTGATCATCTTAAGCATACAGAATATTTACCGGTTCGTTCTTTAAAAGCTGCGGCAACCGAGTTCGGCACAGAAGACTATCCAGAAGAACTTGGGTGGATGAAGGTTGGCATAAAAATTAAGCTAAATAAAGATATGTTTGTTGCACAAGTTGTAGGGAAGTCCATGGAGCCAACGATCCCCGACGGCAGTTATTGTGTCTTTCAATTTGAAAAGGGTGGGTCGAGGAATGACAAGGTTGTCTTAGTTGAATCACGGCAGGTGACAGATCCTGAAACAAACCAGAAGTATACTGTGAAACGATATAGTAGTGAAAAAGAGTATTTTGATGATGGTACATGGCAGCACAAAAAAATTATATTATCGCCAGATAATAGAAAATTTAAAGATATTGTTTTAGAGAAAGTATCAGGTGAAGACTTCCGGGTAGTTGCAGAGTTTGTTGAGGTTGTTAGTAGTTAGCCATTGAGATGTTTGAAAATAAGTAGAGCAAATAAAAGGCGGGGAGGGAGGGATAATTTGAGATTTAAGATTTGAGAGAAAAGAAAGACAAAAAAAGGAAAAATTAAATTTTTGTTGGTCTAAATATGGCAAATGAATTAATACCCACAACGAAAATAGCGGTGTTCAAAGGCAAACAAATCAGAAAGACCATTCATAACAATGATTGGTATTTTTCCATTGTTGATATTATTGAAGCTCTCACCGACAGCGATAATCCACGGAATTACTGGAACATGATGAAGGCACGCGAGAAGAAACAGAGCGAAATTCAGTTGTCCACACTTTGTGTACAACTGAAGCTAACTTCTTCTGACGGAAAGAGTTACAAGACCGATTGCGTCAATACCGAAGCCGCTTTCCGCATCATCCAATCCATCCCCAGCCCCAAAGCCGAACCTTTCAAACGCTGGCTGGCCAAAATGGGCTATGAACGCATCCAGGAAATCGAAGACCCGGAACTTGCTACTAAAAGAACAAGGGCTTTATATAAAGCCAAAGGATATAGCGATGACTGGATTGAAAAACGAATGCGGGGTATCGCTATCCGCGAAGAACTTACCGACGAATGGAAAAAACGCAATGTCAAAGAGGATTCCGAATATGCCATTCTCACAGCCGAAATATCAAAGGCGACCTTCGGCCTGACGCCTTCGCAATACAAACGGCTTAAGGGCTTGAAACGCGAAAATCTGCGTGACCATATGAACGACCTCGAGCAAATCTTCTCGATGTTAAGTGAAGCTGCGACGACCGAGATAACCCGCAACCGCGATGCTCAGGGCTTTGTCGAAAGCAAACACGCCGCCCTCGAAGGCGGCAACGTCGCCGGTAAAGCACGAAAAGACCTCGAATCAAAGACCGGCAAAAGGGTTGTTTCCAGACAGAATTACCTGGAAAGTCCACAAGATAAAAAGCTATTGAGAGGCGGTAAATGAAAAGGGCGGTTTTGGAAAATGGAAAAGCGCCGTCTCATATAATCCAAGTGACATCTCCGTCATTCTCGACAAAGCCTTCAAAGGCGAATTGTAACGCCCTGGCCCTCGACGAAATCGCCATCGTCGAAAGCAAAAAATAACCCGCCGGCATAAAGCCGGATTGGTGAACTGGGTCCTCGACAGAGAAGCAAGTGAGCAGCAATCGAGGATCTGCGCTACGCTTCGAGGGGCTAACCGATTTAGTGATTATTTCCTTCCCCAATATAGGTCGGCACGAGTTCTTTTATTTTCTTAATTATTTCGCCGCAACTGCCTGTCTTTGCAACAGTTACAATCTCATTAATTCCCGAGCGAAGTTTGTCCCGGTCCTTTATGATATTTCTCCATATAGCGATTTTGGGATGTTTCGTCGACTGCATATCCTCACCGGCGATAGAAAGCTCCTCGAAGAGTTTTTCCCCCGGCCGCATTCCCGTAAATTTTATTTCTATATCTTCCTCCGGGCTGAACCCGCTGAGTGTAATAAGCTCTCTGGCAAGGTCTACAATTTTTACGGGCTCTCCCATATCGAGCACAAAGATTTCTCCGCCTTTTCCCATAGTAGCAGCCTGCAGGACGAGCTGGCTTGCTTCCGGTATGGTCATAAAATACCGCTTCATATCAGGATGCGTAACAGTTACAGGGCCACCTTCCGCGATTTGTTTCTTAAATATAGGCACAACCGAACCTTCGGAGTCGAGGACGTTTCCGAAGCGGACAGTTACAAACTGCGTTTTGCTTGTTTTGCTCAAGTCCTGGACGTACATTTCGGCAATTCGTTTTGATGAGCCCATTATGCTGGTAGGGTTAACGGCCTTGTCGGTGCTAATCATCACAAAATTAGTGCTGCCGAAGCGGTCGGCGGCATCGGCAATGGTCTGTGTGCCCACAACGTTGTTCTTGATGGCTTCTCCGGGGTTAAGCTCCATCAACGGGACGTGTTTATGAGCCGCAGCGTGGATAACAACCTCAGGCCTGAACTTGTCGAAAAGCTCGTCAACGCGTGTTTTGTCGGTGATGTCGCAGATGATTGCTTTTATCTGGAGAGCCGGAAATCGAGAACGCAACTCACGTTCTATGTAGAAGAGGGGGTTTTCCGCCTGCTCGACGAGCAGAAGCAGCTTAGGGCCGAAATTGCAGACCTGTCTGCACATTTCCGAGCCGATAGAGCCGCCGGCGCCGCTGACGAAAATCACCTTGTTTTTCAAAAAGGCCTCTATCGAATGCAGGTCAAGTGCCACAGCTTCTCTGCCTAAGAGGTCGTTGATATCCACATTTCTAATCTGAGAGACCCGGAATTTGCCCGAGACAATATCTGAGTATGCCGGCACCGTGTGGAAACGGATTTTAATACCTTCGCATACCTGAATGACGCGTCTTCGCTGGCGGTGGGTCGCTGAGGGCATTGCGATTGCAATCTCTTCGATATCGCGGTCTTTGCATATCTTCGGCAGTTGTTCCACAGTCCCCAGTACGGGCAGGCCGAGGATAAACGTTCCCTGTTTGTTGGGGTCGTCATCGATAAAACCAATTACCTCGTATTCTGCGACCACCTTTTTGTGGATGTCTCCTAACAGTGTTACACCGGTGTTGCCCGCACCGACTATAAGAAGCCGTTTCAGCCGGCCGCTTTCGACGGTGCGAAACTCCTCATGGTACAGTCTTATCAGCATTCGCAGGCCAGCCAGCAGCAAAAACGTCGTGAAGAGGTCGACCATAAATACGCTTTGGCCGACGAAAGTTACGCTCTGCAGTTTTTCACGGATTGGAGTCGGGGCAAAAAGCAATATGGTCCAGAGCGACACGATTATCAAAGTGCTTATCAGCGAGGCCCGCAGAATTCCAATAAGGTCTGTTATGCCGACATATCGCCACCAGCCGCGATATTGCTTGAAAAGTCCAAATACCACTAACTTGATGATAATAAAGAAAAACAGCAAAGAAGGATACTGGGCTATAAGCCAGTCGCGTCTGAATTGCATATTGTTTGCCACCAGAAAGGAAAGCATCAAAGAGGCAGCGAAGGCAGCTATATGCGCAAATATAATCAGGACTCTGCGATATCGCATCAATATCGGAAGCATTGATAGTTCCGACGCGTTTTGATTCTCATTTTTCAGCTGCGTATTTGCGTTTGAGTCAGGCATATTTTCCCAGCACTATGGTTTCTCCCTACGATTTCCCGCAAGGGTAAATTTAACAACAACTTAAGCGTATGTCAAGGAATTGTCGCTAAACAGTCGGAGGCATAAAGAATATCGTACAGCCTTTTATTCTACTACTAGTCTGAAGCTGATAGCTCATTCTGTGTTTCCGACTCGGGCTGCGTCTGTGATTTTTCAGGCTCGAATTCGGCAGCGACAGACTCCGTTTTGACCTCGGCGGCAGGGGTGTAAACGTCCTGCAGAGCGGTATTGTCAACTCTGTTGCGCATAAGTGCGTAGATTACGGTATTGGCGGAAAAATAGAAACTTATTACAAAAGAAACTAATAAGCCAACAGCAAACAACAGGGCTAAATAAACCAGAAATGTCGCCAATGATTCCGACCAGTTAAGTGTTGCCAAAGGTGGTGAGCCTTGCAAATCCGTAAAGCTTGGCTCCGGCCAGATTGCAGCAAGTTTATTGACCTGATTATTGCTATTGTTGGTCCAGACGCAAAACTGCAAAAACCAGCGAGTAACCCAGAGCAACAAAAAAGTCAGGAACCGAACGAACGTGTAACAAATTGCGCCGTAAACCGCAGCTATCGCAGTATAAAAGCTTATCCGCCATGGTTTCGAATATACATAACTGAAGGAGCGGCTTATCGCATCAAAACAGTCTGAACCATCATAGACGATAGCAGGGAACATCAGGTTAAATCCAGCAACCGTTCCTATCAGGACGATTGTTATCAGCGCTCCTGCAATCAAAGCCGGCAGCATGAAGATACCTATTATCAACTCGCCGGCTCTTGGGATATTGCCTATCAGTCCCAAGAGAAAAACAAAGAGGCCTATAAAAATAATTATGCCGACCGGTGCCAAAGGTACGGTGAAGAAGCTCAGGAATCTTTTTACGCTGAAGCGCATCGCCTCGGTTATGCCTGGTTTTTCACCCCTGGCAAATTGAAGCGCTGCGATTCGACATAAACCGCCGCCCCCGAGGGAAAACACAGCAAGTGTTATTGCGAAAAATATGATGCTATAAATGTAATGATACCTGATCGCCCACATCAGTGCTTTGAAACCCTCTGCAATATTTTTTGCCACGCCGGGGAGGTCGAATGCGAATAGCGACTTTAGTGCGCCGTGAAACTTTTCAGAGCCGAAGCGCCAAAGTGTGGAAAATACGCCTCTATGCTCGCCGCGTTCCTTGTAAAATTCAATATATAACTTTAATCTGTCGGGGTTGGTTATATAAACTTGCAGCTCTGTAATTTTACCTTGTGTTTTTGGTGTGCTGATAACTGTTTTGCTGAAGTCCATAATCCAGCCGCTCAGGCATATAACGGCCAGCGACGCAAAAGCAATTATCAGTTTGCTCGGCTGAATAGCCATACGGAAAGTTTGAAATATTTTTGGAAATAAAAAGTTGTCAAGAACTTTGGGGGGTTCTTTTTCGTTGCCCATTTTGTGTCCTTTCGAAAGGATTACTATTGTTTTGAGTGAAAGAATTATAGTTTATTATCGGCCGGTTTCAACAGATTTTATAACAATTTGTTTTTGAGTGTAGTCATTTACCGCTTGTCGGCGGAGGTGTCCGAGGGAGTATCGGGGGACTTTGAAACCATCCTGTATTTGTCATCCAGCCAGGCCCCCAAATCTATTAACTTACACCGCTGTGAGCAAAAAGGAAATAATTTTGCTTCTTCAGATTGTTTTGTAAGTGATACTTTGACTATTTTTTTGCAGGTTGGACATCTGTGTTTCATACTAAGATATCGATATAGTGTTTGTTATTCCGATTTTGCCGCGAGGTCCTATTCCAGCTTTCTGGCGTATTCGACACAGTATCTGGCCCAGGGCTGGGCTTCAAGTCGGGCTCTTTGTATTTGCCTGCCAGTACCTTCGCAGATGCCATAAGTGCTAATCTCGATGCGCCGCAGAGCGTCGTCGATTTCGTTCAGCAGTTTCCTTTCACTATCCATTAACCCCAGGGTGAATTCCTGCTCGTAGTTATCGCTGCCGATATCGGCCATATGGATTGGCATGCTTGATAGATCTCCGGCCGCATCCCCCCGGGATTTCTTGAGGGTTTCATCTTCCATTTCGTTCACGTTTGCGAGAATTTCCCCGCGTTTTTCCATCAGCAGTTGTTTGAAATGCTCAATATCAGCAACAGTTAAAGGAGTTTCATTTGTCTGAGGTAGGCTTATTTTTTGTATAGGCTTTTTTTTGCGTTTCTGCGCCACTTTTGTATACCTTTCTACGAAAACCGATATTATAACATATTAAACTATATTATGGTATTTCTTCTATTTTGTTCGGATTGAGTTTGCTTAACCTCAGACGCACATCCGTTGCGGGATTTTGCAAATTTGCCTAAAGGAAGGAAAAAGTTTTCCTGTCCAATCTTACCAGTAAATGTCTTCACGCCGAAGATTTTTTCAATTTGATGCTGGGAAAAGACATCCTTGGCTTTGCCGATATGGTAGTTGCTGTCGGTTCCGAGAAGCAGAGCTTCATCTGCATACTGGATTGTAAGATTAATGTCGTGCGTTACGGCCACGATAGTTTTGCCGTATTCCTGCTGCATTCTTTTGAGCAAATCGTATATGCCCACCTGATGTTTCATATCGAGAAAGCTTGTCGGCTCATCCAAAAGCAGTATCGGCGTCTGCTGCGCAAGTGCCCGGGCGATAAAAACCCGCTGCCGTTCACCGCCGCTTAGATGGTTCAAAGGACGGTTTGCGAATCTGGCGGTATCGGTCATCTCAATCGCATCGGCTATCGCCTGCTGGTCAACTTTACTCTCGAAGGCAAACGTGCCTAAATACGGTGTCCTGGCCATCGATACAACCTGTAACGCCGAAAATTCAAAGACTGGAACAAACTCCTGGCGGACAACCGCGATTTTTTTCGCTAAATGCCGGATTGAATATGACTGCAGGAAACAATCATCGATTTTTATTGCCCCGGCCGTCGGCTTGAGCAAACCTGAAAGCAAATTAAGCAGCGTTGTTTTGCCTGTGCCGTTCGGACCTGCTATTGACAGGAAAGAACCTTGCTCAAGCCGAAAGCTGATATTTTTTAATATCTCGGCTTGCGCCTTATAAGCGAAACAGAGATTTTCAACTTCGATACTCATCTTTGATACCCGATTTTTTTACTGTATCGTGCCAATAGCAGCAGGAATACGGGGCCTCCGATTACGGCTGTTATGACGCCAACTGGAAATTGAGCCGGTGCGATTATCACGCGGGCAATCGTGTCGCAGATAACAACAAAAGCCGCGCCGACAAATGCGCTTGCCGGTAGCAACTGGCGATGGTCAGGCCCCAGAACCAGGCGCACGGAATGCGGAACAATCAGGCCGACAAAACCAACGAGGCCGCTTAAACCAACGGCCACAGCCGTTATAAATGAAGCCATCGCAAACGCGGCGAAAGTAACCGCGCGAGGATTTACGCCGAGTGATTGTGCTTCCTGTGTGCCGAATGTCAGGACATTTAACTTTTGGCAAATGGTGAATAATCCGAAAATACCCGCCACAATAAAAATAGCGCTGGCCAGCAGGGTTGGGAAATCCTTCTCCCCGATATTGCCCATAAGCCAGAAAATGATAGTGCGAAGCTGCTGGCTGTCAATCAGCGAGGTAAGAAGCATTATCACCGCCGAGAAAAAGGCGTTTACAATGACCCCTGCCAGAAGCAGGCTGGTTATGCCTGAGCCGCCCGCTAAATGCCCTGTCAGCCAAACCAGCCAGCAGGTGGCCATCGCGAACAAAAACGCAAAGACCGAGATAGAAGCGCCTGCTCCGAAAGCCCCCAATTTTGTGCCGGCGGTTATGCTTGCACCTGTTAAAACAGCGGTTATTACGCCAAGTGCTGCTCCGCTCGATATGCCGAGGATATAGGGTTCGGCAAGCGGGTTTCGCAAAATCGCCTGAAGCACGACGCCGCTCGCCGCCAAAGCCGCTCCGACAAGCGCTGCGAGAATTATTCGTGGGACTCGAACTCTGACGTAAATGTCATAATCGGTATTTGCTCCTGGAGCGCTGCCGGGACCATCGAGAACAGAGCCGAGAGAAATTTTCTGTGTTCCGATAAGCGAACAGACAAACATCGCTGCGGCCAGCAAAAACATACACAGGATTAGCCGGATTATCAAACGTGTTGGCGTAAGAGCTTCCGTCATTTTGTTAAAATGGTTCCTCACTTGTCTTTTTGTCTCAGGCATTGTGCAACGGTCTGCGCACCCTCGCCGACGCGAGGGCCCAGCCGGAGCACAGTATCGGGATTGATAACGTAAATTCTTTTATTCTTTACCGCGGGCAGATTGGAGAACCTACTCCAGAATTTCTCTGCTGACTCCTGCTGTTTTGCCATATCCTCCGCACCCATTGCCGATTGAATTATCACTTCAGCGCCACAGCCGATTATTTCCTCTGTTGATATCGAGGGATACTGGTCACCCGTTGGCGCTATCGCATTTTGGCCACCTGCCAATTCAATAATCTCGTTTACGAAGGTATTCACGCCCGCTACCCGCACAGGCTCGGTCTGTATAACCCACAGAACCTTGACCTTTTTGAGTGAAGAGGACGCTTCCCGGATTTGGTCAAGCTGTTCCTTTACACTCTTGGAAAGCTGCTCGGCCTTTTCGGGGCAACCGGCGGCCTGACCTATCGACCTAATCGCAGCGAAAAGCTCATCGATTGTCTCGACCCGTAATGCAAGAACATTTAACCCGGCCCTTTTGAGGGCCTGGGCCGTCTCGTTTTGCTGAAGGAATGTCTCGCAGACGACTAAATCGGGTTTGGCGGCAATAATTACCTCTGTGTTCGGCTGCCAGAATGTTCCCACCCTGGGTTTTGAATTTGCCTCCGCCGGCCAGTCGCTGTCGCTCGAAACACCGACCACTCTGTTGCCCAAGCCAAGCGAGAAAACAATTTCTGTCAAATTTGGTGACAGCGACACTATTCTTTGAATGCTCGATGCTCGATGCTCGTCGCCGGATACTTGTTCGAGTACCGGGAATCGAGTATCGAGAATCAAAAACGCAAGTGATACGGCCAATATTGCCAATGGTTTTTTCATATCAGGTCCGCTTGAATTGTTTTTCCAGCTCTGCCATCGTAAATTTTATCACTGTCGGTCTGCCGTGGGGACAACGGCTTGCTCTTTCGATTCTCTCTTTATCCGCGAGCAGTTGTTCAATTTCGTTGTCGGTCAGTTTAGAACCTGCCTTGATTGCCGCCTTACACGCAGCCATACTCAAAACCTCGTCAAGCAATTCTTCCGCATCGAGGCCCAGGCCTTTATCGGTGAGTAAATCGATTAAATCCTGAACAAAATCGAGAGGCGCTACTTTTGCCAGCAGGGTGGGAAACGCCTGGATGGCGTAAGTCTTGGGGCCGAACGGTGCCAGCTCGATTCCTAACTTTTCGAGTAGTTCCTCATTGGCGCCAATAGCATCGGCCTGGATGTCGGTCAACTGGAAACTTTCAGGTATCAGCAGTTTCTGTGATTCGAGGCTGCTTTTTTGTATTCGCCCGCACAAATCCTCATATATTATGCGTTCGTGAAGTGCGTGCTGGTCGACGATGATAAACCCATCATCAGCTTCTGCGACTATGAAGCTGTCGTGTATCTGTAAGAATTCTCTTGTTCCGGCACGCAGGGACGGCACAGTTTGGCTTTCAGCTACTTGCCCAGCAGGAGGATGGAGTGGAACGAAGCGTTTCTTTTGCGGCAGGTCAAATTGCTGCTGCGTTTGGACAGGTTGATGCTTTTTGAAGAACTCAGCCATCGCATCGGCAATTTCCTGACTTCTATGGTGTGCTGCAGGAGAGCCGCTTTCCATTACCTTTGTCACCGGCAGTTTCGCCTGCGTCTGGAGATTTGTCCCCAAAAGTTTTTGCCGCAGAGCGCTGAGGACCTGCGAATGAATCAGATTAGTATTGTAAAAACGCACCTCAATCTTAGTGGGATGGACGTTGACATCATAGTTTTCACAGGGCATTTGGATAAATAAAAAGACCGCGGGGAACCTGTTTGGCTCGATGCAGCCACGATATGCCTCTTTGATTGCGTGCGAGATAAATTTGTCACGGATGAATCGGCCGTTCAGAAATACGTATTGGAATTTGTTGTTCGTTCTCGAAATGGCAGGCTTACCCAGCAAAGCAAAAATATGCAGGTCTTTTTCGCTGCTTTCTGTTTCAATTAAATTCTCGCCAAATTCAGGAGAAAGCAACTCAGCTATGCGTTGGCGAATGTTTTGTTTGCCCGGCAGCCGATAAAGCTCTTTGCCGTTATGTATCAGCGTCATATCCAAATCATCTTTTGCCAGTGCGATGCGGATGAAATGCTCGGTGATGTGTTCCATTTCTGTGTTGGCGGTTTTGAGGAACTTGCGCCTGGCCGGCAGTTTGTAGAAGATGTCTCTGACCTGAATTGTTGTGCCATAATCGGCGCTGGCCGGGCTAGCGTTGCTCTTATTGCCGCAATCAATCTCGATGCAGTTGGCGCTTGGCGAATCTTTCGTTCTGCTTATAGCTTTAACTTGTGCTATTGAAGCAATACTTGCTAAAGCTTCGCCCCTGAAACCGAGCGTCGATATGCCCTGCAAATCTTTGCTGGTTTTTATCTTGTTTGTGGTGTGTGAGTCAAATGCGAGGACCAGGTCTTCACCGTCCATTCCGCAGCCGTTATCGGTAACCGATATTAATTTGCGGCCCCCGTCTTCGATTGAAATGATAATTTTTGTTGCTCCTGCATCGATGCTGTTTTCGACCAGTTCCTTGACCACACTGGCAGGGCGTTCAATCACCTCGCCGGCCGCAATCATATTAATCATATTCTGGTCAAGAATGACGATCTGGCCCATTGCTTCTGATGCTCCTCCAAAGAGCAACCGAATATCGAGCGAGGGGCTTTGATATTCCTTGTTCGATACTCATTATTCTATCAGGCTTTTGCCGGTCATTTCTTCAGGTTTCGGCAATTCCATCATTTCCAGTAGTGTCGGCCCGACGTCGGCCAACCTGCCGCCTTCCCGCAATTTTCTTCCCTTATAGCGTTCATCGAACACAATCAGCGGCACGTCGCCGGTGGTGTGGCTGGTGAAAGGCTGATTAGTTTCATAATCCCACATTTTTTCGAAGTTGCCGTGGTCGGCCAGGATCACGGCCGAACCGCCGAGCTGCTTGACCTTGTCGAGGATTTTTCCGACGCAGGCATCGACCGTCTCGGCGGCCTTGATCGCCGCTTCGAGCACGCCGGTGTGGCCGACCATGTCCGGGTTGGCGAAGTTGACGATGACGACATCGTATTGGCGGCTGTCGAGCCGCTTGAGAACCTCATCGCACACTCCCACGGCGCTCATCTCGGGTTGAAGCTCGTAGGTCTGCACCTTCGGCGACGGGATGATCTGGCGGTCTTCGCCGGGGAAATTGGCTTCGCGGCCGCCGTTGAAGAAGAAGGTGACATGGGCGTATTTTTCGGTTTCGGCGCAGCGGAATTGCTTGAGCCCAAGATTGCTGATGTATTCGCCGGCAATGTTTTTCTGCGCGACCTGTTTGTCGAACGCGGCGGGGGCGGGGATCTTGGAATCGTATTCGGTCATGCAGACATAGT
>CAIYOL010000409.1 GCA_903927855.1 uncultured Planctomycetota bacterium | reverse complement strand
CAGGGTCATATTCAACCAGGTCTCCGTCTCTGAAGCGTAAGCCGCCCAAAATTGCTGTGTTCGTGGTGGATAATATGATATGGCCATTTTCAAGGATGTCAACGGCATCGATATCTTCGTGATGAGAAAACCGACTTTCACTAAAAAACAGGGTAGCTGTATTCAGGACAGGGTTATATTCAACCAGGTCTCCGTCTCTGAAGACTAAGCCGCCCAGCTTCGCTCCGCCCGTGGTTGAGAGAATGATATTTTCATTCACTTCCTGAGCATTCACGCAGGAAATCGCCGGAATGAAAGCTAATATTGCACAAATCAACAACCCCCATAAACACGTTTTTGTAGTCAAACTCATCTTTTTATTCACCTCCGTCCCGAAAAGGGACCTGTAAAAAGGGCACATGCATTCGTCTGCACATTCGTTCTTCGTACGCGCAAAGTTATCGCGTTTTTACGTTATGAGTTTTCTACAGCCCCCAATGCTGTCCCGAGTGTACCGAAAATACTTACTGTTCAAACACCAGCAGTAACAGATTCAAAAACAGATAGATATCTGCACCTTTGAGTTTTCTTGCCCCCGTTTTTGTTTGTCTATACCGATACTATGCTGCGCGCAAAAGACTTGCAGCGAGCCTTCTTCCTGGTGAGTTTTCTGGTGAGTTCTCTTCGTCCCCCCACGTTCGAAAATGTATGATACCAAATTGATAGCATAATGTCAAGTCTTTTTTTTAAAATATTTTAGATTTTTTTTCATAAGCTCCTTTGCAGCAATTCTCTCAGAAGCCAAGCCAAAGGCGGATTATGAACCGAAGGTTTCCCGTTCGATTGCGCCAAGGTAGAATCGGCCGTCGCCGCGCATAAAGTCGATGATGCTGTCGAACTGCTGATTTATAAAACGCGTGTCATTTGAAATCACCGCGATTCCCACAACGGCGGATGTTTTCTCATCCTGATGGTCAACTTCGGAAATGGAGATATTGAACCTGCTTTTGAGCCGGCCGAGCAGGCTCTTAACAATGCTCCGCTTCTCTTTCAGCGAATTTATCCCGTGCATATGCAGCTGCGCTGTCAACACACCGACTATCATTTTCGATATTTCCTCACATCAAGTATCGAGTTATGTTTTTGATATAGCCCGCACAATCATAGTGGGTGACAACGGCTATGCGTTTCGATTTGTATTTGTTTATGGAGACGTCCGTTCTCCGAAGATAAGTTTCTCTGCTGTTTAATAGGGAGATAAATCTTCATCATATTTGTTTTTGTTTTTCTCCCACCAGGCTTTTGCTTCTTTATATGATTCAAATTCCTTATCAATCAGCATACTAATAGCAGAAGCAACGTTTTCGCGGAATTCGGCGTCCTTGTCCTGTAAAGCTTCTATCAAAATATCTACGGCTCGATGCCCTCCGAGGTACTCTAACATAAAAACAGATTCGTCCTTTACGTCCCCGAATGGACAGGAAATTGCCGCTTCGAGAACTTTGAATTGAACCTGTTCGTCTTTGTATCTGGTTATGTCAATGGCGGAGTTTCGTACGTCTTCAGATTCATCTGACAATGCTGTTGCAAGCAAGACGCCTGTTTGTGGGTCGTTGATGTCTGAAAGAATTTGCACCGCCATTTGCCTGACTTCTTCGTTCGGATGCGCCATCGCGCTAACTATCGCAGGCAGAACCTCCGGACTTTCATATCCCTGCAATAGCTCAATCGCCGCCAGGGCCACGTTGGCGTCCTTCTCTGTCACCGCCGCCCGGACTATTCCGATTACGCACGGGTCCTGCTCAGACGCCATATCAGATAAAGACCCAAAAAGCTCAATTTTTCTTTCGCTGTCGCTTGTCTCGTTTAATTCTTTCAGGAAGGCATCCGTGGATATTATGACCCCGCACGGTTCATCGCTCTCTCTTGCTGTCTGGCTGACCTCTGTTTGATTGATTTCCGCCGCCCCGTTGGCCTCAGGCAAAACTAAAGCGGGTGCTTCAGCAGCCTGAATCTCGTTGTTCTCTGCTGGACTGTTACCTTCTGTTTTAGCAGGATAGGATTCCTCTGTCTTTTTTTCCTCTTTTTTTGACGAGCAGCTGGCCGCCGTTAATACGGTAATAAAAATAAGGGCGTAAACCGCCCAAATACCAGACCCATAATGTCCTTTTGCATCAGCCATAGAAATCCTTGATAATCGGGCGTTTTAACCCGTTTTAAAGTGTCCCCTTTTATAACTGTTTTCCGCAAATTTCGCGAAAAACCGCATAGTATTATATAAACTGCCGTTGACGTTGTAAACCGTTAATGTTATAATTGAGGGATTATGAGGAGGACTGAATTAAACCCACTTAATTAGGAGACAAAAAATGAAAAAGTTATTGATATTGGTTCTTGTAGCCGCTCTGTGTCTGCCTTGCTATGGCACGGTTGGCCAGCACAACATCCTTGTTTACAAGCTTACGTGCAGTTTCAACCCGATGATTGAATTTACTGATGGCACGTGGAGCCAGGCTGCAGTTGGTACACTAAAGATAAATGCATATCTTGTATTGGACATTGACCTTACAGGCGACCCATTCCTCAATCAGGACCCTGGAATAATTTTCTACGGCAAAGACGGAACAGCAAAGTGGAGTACATCCTTTATCCTCAGCGAGTCAAGTGACGAGGTGGGCTTTAACATATTTGACATTGATGATAAAGGGCATCAGGGTATATATCTTTACATCGACGAGGAGGATAATTACGCTGTAGTACATAATATTTATTGCTGTTTATACGGCAAAATCGGACCGGTTGATATAGGTTTCGTCCCCAAAGTTAAAAAAAATGTCCCCAGCAGTCTAAAAGGAAATGTTGATACTTGGGCTGATACGGGTGACAATTTTGAGGCCTTCGGCAATGTGACGGCAACCCTCGACTCCAAATACACCAAGCCCGCAAATAAGCTCGGACAAACCCGGAATGATGTTTGTACTGCAATCGTTAACGATTTATCGGCACAAGGTTATCACTAGTGAGTTGACAGCCGTCTTTGGCTTCTCGACTATTATCAAAGGGCCTGTTCAGAAACCTGAACAGGCCCTTTTCATTTGTGTAACATAATTGTGTCGGATGTCCCCGGAAATTCTGCCGGAAACCGCATAGTACTACACGAAATCCTGTTGACGTTGTAAACCGTCAATGTTATAATTGAGGGATTATAGGAGGACCGAAATTAAACCCATCTAAATCAAAAGGAGACAAAAAATGAAAAAGTTATTGGTATTGGTTCTTGTGGCCGCTCTGTGTCTGCCTTGCTATGGCAGACCGGTCGAACACAACATCCTTGTTTACAAGTTTACCTGTAGTTTCAGCCCGCGGATGGATTTTACTGATCCCACTTGGAGTGTGGCCACAGTTGGTGCAAAAAAGATAAATGGATATTTTGTATGTGACGTTGACCTTTATGACCTGAATGACCCATTCCTCATTCTTGACCCCACGGTATTCTTCTACGTCAAAGCTGGAGCATCCAAATTGGCTACTTACTTTGACCTCATCCGGGCCGATGATGAGGTGGGCTTTAATATATTTGATATTGATGCGAAGGGAAATCAAGGTATATATCTTTATGCCGATGGGCAACATAGTTACGAGATAGTAGGCTATGCTGGGTGCAGTTTGTATGGCAAAATCGGGAATGTCGATATAGGTAGAGTCAACAAAGTTAAAAAACCTATCCCCCGCAGTCTGAAAGGAATTTCCGATGCCTGGGCTAGTGGATCTGACAATTTTGAGGCTTTTGGCACCATAACAGCATCCCTCGACTCCAAATACACCAAGGACGCAAACAAAAACACGCTCTCGCAGGCACAAGTTGTTAGTAAAATCAAAGATGCTTTGGACAGCCAAGGCTACATTTATCCTTAAGTTATTTGATCGCCGGTTTTGGATTCCCGGTTATTATCAAAGGGCCTGTTCAGAAACCTGAACAGGCCCTTTTCATTTGTGTAACATAATTGTGTCGGATGTCCCCGGAAATTCTGCCGGAAACCGCAT
>CAIYOL010000408.1 GCA_903927855.1 uncultured Planctomycetota bacterium | reverse complement strand
CGAAGCAGGTGCAGACAACTCTGCCCTCAAGCTCGTGTTTCTTTTTACTGCCGCCTCGATAATCTTCAATCGCTGCCTCGAGGGCCTCTCTGCCCATAACCGAGCAATGCATCTTTTGCTCCGGCAAACCGCCGAGATAATCTGCAATATCCCTGTTAGTGATTTTAGCAGCTTCTTCCAGCGTCAGCCCCTTTATCATATCGGTTAATACCGATGATGTTGCGATTGCGCTTGCACAGCCGAAGGTCTTGAACTTTGCTTCCTTAATTCTGCCATTTTCATCGAGCTTAAATGTCAGCTTTAAGGCATCTCCACAAGCCAGAGAACCAACCTCGCCGACGCCGTCCGGGTTTTCTATTTCCCCGACATTGTGCGGGTTGAAAAAATGGTCTTTAACTTTGTCCGTATATTCCCACATATTTTTACCTTTGACTTATCTTTAGCGCCTGGTCGAAATCAGCGATTATATCGTCAATATGCTCGGTTCCGACTGAGACACGAATATAATCTTCTGTCACCCCGGCTGCAAGCTGTTCTTCAGAACTTAACTGCTGATGTGTCGTGCTCGCAGGGTGGATTACGAGGGTCTTGCTGTCTCCTATATTGGCAAGATGACTGGCTAATTTAACACTGTTGATAAACTTGATGCCGGCCTGTTTTCCGCCTTTTATGCCGAAACCGAGAATTGCTCCCTGCCCATTAGGCAGGTATTTCTCAGCCAGCTTATAATCCGGATGCGAAGGCAATCCCGGATAATTGACCCAGTTCACGGTCGACTGTTCTTGCAGCCATTTTGCAAGTTTCAGCGCATTTTCGCTGTGCCGCGGCATACGCAGATGCAGCGTTTCCAGCCCCTGCAGAAACAGAAACGCATTGAATGGCGACATACAACTGCCCATATCACGCAAGAACTGAACTCTGGCTTTAATGATATAAGCCAGTTCGCCGAACAACTCGACATACTTTACGCCGTGATAGCATGGGTCCGGCTCAGTAAGCTCCGGGTATCTGCCGTTTGCCCAGCCGAATTTACCCGAATCGACAATCGCCCCGCCGATGCTTGTGCCGTGGCCGCCGATAAATTTCGTGCAGCTATGGACCACAATATCGATACCGTATTCGAAAGGCCTGAACAGCATCGGCGTCGCAACAGTATTGTCGCAAATCACCGGCATACCGTTCTTGTGCGCAACCTCTGCTATTTTCTCATACTGCAGAATATCGTTTTTGGGGTTGCCGATGCTTTCTATATAAATCAGGCGCGTATTGTCCTTGAGTGCTCCGGCGAAATTCTCCGGATTTTTCGGGTCCACAAACGTCACATCGATACCCAGCTTTTTGAATGTCTGGCTGAATAGTGTAACGGTTCCGCCGTAGAGCGAGTTCGAAGATACGATATGGCCCCCCGCGCCGCAGATGTTAAATATGCTCACATAGATAGCTGACTGGCCTGAGCTTAACGCCAAACCGCCCACCCCACCTTCTAGCGCAGCCAGCCGTTTCTCCAATACATCCGTCGTGGGATTCATCAGGCGCGTATAGATATTGCCGAACTCTTTGAGCGCAAACAGGTTCGCTGCGTGAGAACTGTCTTTGAATACGTAGCTGGATGTCTGGTAAATCGGCACCGCCCTGCTGAGCGTGTCTGAATCTACATTCTGGCCTGCATGCAGGGCCAGTGTCTCCAGGCGATATTGAGTCTCTTTGTCCATCTTTTTAATCCTTCCCCGCTTTTGACGGTAAAATTTCTACCATCCTGTCGAGCGCCTTCTTTGCTTTTATCCTTATTTCCTGCGGCACCGTAATTTTATATTGCATATCTTCCAGCGACCAGGCCACTTTTTCCAAAGTAATCTTTTTCATATTAGGACAAATTGCCCTGTCACTTGCCGCAATAAATTCAGCTTCAGGGTTTTGCTTTTTCAGGGGATAGGTCATCCCCGCCTCTGTGGCGACTATAAAGCGTTTTGCTGAGCTTTTTCTGACAAACTCAAGCATTTGGCCGGTGCTAAGCAACTCATCAGCGAGCTTCTTGACCGGCTCCGAACATTCCGGATGCGCCATTACAATAGCATCTGGGTATTTCGCTCTTGCTTTTTTAATGTCCTCTTCGGTTATAAATATATGCGTTGTGCAGTAGCCGGGCCAGAGCACAAGACTCCTGCCGGTTTTCTCTGCAACGAACCGGCCGAGATGCTGGTCAGGTACAAAAATAATTTGTCTTTCCGGCGGTATGGAGTTCACCACCTCAACCGCATTGGAGCTGGTGCAGCAATAATCGCTTTCGGCCTTGACCTCCGCGGAGCTGTTGACGTAACAAACTACTGCCGCATCGGGATGCTCACCTTTAAGCTCGCTCAATTGTTCCGCGTTTATCATATCCGCCATAGGACAGCCAGCGAGCTTTTCCGGCAAGAGCACGAGTTTCCCCGGCGAAAGAATAGCGGCGGTTTCCGCCATAAACTTCACGCCGCAAAATACGATTACATCCGCATCCGTCTGCGCCGCTTTTATACTCAGGCCCAGAGAGTCTCCGCAAAAATCAGCCAAATCCTGAATTTCAGGCGGCTGATAATTGTGTGCAAGTATCACTGCCTTGCGCTCGGCCTTTAACCGTTCGATTTTTTCAAGCAACTTCTCACTCATATCTCATGTTTTGTGTTTTGTATAAACCAGGTCCGCCTTCGGCGTTGAAACGGCAACGCCCGCCGGCACCGAGTCTTTTATCCAAACGTTGCCGCCGATTACCGCATCCTTCCCAATAACTACATCGCCGAGTATCGTTGCCTCGGCATAGATTACAACGTTGTCCTCTATCGTCGGATGTCTCTTCCCGCCCTTTATTATTCTACCCCTCTCGTCTTTGGGGAAACTCATCGCCCCGAGCGTAACTCCCTGATAAATCTTCACATTGTCGCCTATGACGGTCGTTTCACCTATCACCACGCCGGTGCCGTGGTCGATAAAAAAGTTTTTGCTTATCTTCGCGCCGGGGTGTATATCAATGCCGGTCCTCGCGTGTGCGCATTCGGTCATTATTCGCGGTATCAACGGCACGTCTTTTAGGTATAGCTCGTGCGCAATCCGATATGTTGCTATCGCTATGATGCACGGATAACTTATCACAATTTCCTCGTAAGACTTAGCGGCAGGGTCTCCATCAAAAGCCGCTCCAACATCGCCCTTGAGCATCCCTCTAATATTAGGCAGCTGAGTTAATAAATATTCGGCGGCTTCTTCAGCCATTGCCCGGCAGCCGCCGGTGTCGCACTTCTCCATTCTGCAGCGGTATTTGTAAGCTCGCTCTATCTGCTCTGAAAGCTCCGTGTAAACGTGATACAAAATATCGATAACAACGTAATTGATGTTCGATTTTGTGACTGTTCTTTTGCCGGTAAAGCCCGGAAAGAGCAGCTCGGTGAACAAATCGAGAATCTCCACAATCTTGTCCCTCACCGGCAGATTTGAGGCCTCGATAAAATTTATGCCGGAATCGCCCTTATATGTGCGGGTAATTTCGCCGACCAACTCTTCTATTTTCTCGCTGTTTAACCTGTTCTCTCGCATTGTCAGTCCCTCTCGAAAAATCACAAAGTTGTTACTCAAACATTTCTGTGGAAATATATCTCTCGCCGGTATCCGGCAAAACCACCACTATCATTTTGCCTTTACTCTCCGGCCGGTGCGAAACCTGAATCGCCGCCCACAAGGCGGCCCCCGAGCTTATCCCGCCCAGTATTCCTTCTTTCGCCGCCAGTTGACGGGCTGTTTCCATAGCGTCTACATTAGAAACCTGGATAATCTCGTCGATTATCTTAACGTTCAGCACTTCCGGCACAAAACCGGCGCCGATACCCTGTATCTTATGCGGGCCAGGCTTGCCCCCGGAAAGCACCGGAGAATCCTTAGGTTCCACCGCAATTACTTTCAGGTCTTTGTTGTGCCGTTTTAATACCTCGCCGCACCCGGTTATCGTCCCGCCGGTTCCGACGCCGCAAACAAAGAAATCAACTTTGCCGTCGGTATCCGCCCAAATCTCCTGTGCCGTGGTTTCCCTGTGAATCTGTGGATTCGCAGGGTTCTTAAATTGCTGCGGCATAAAAGCATTGGGATTTTCCGCCACGAGTCGCTCGGCCTCTTTCACCGCCCCGGTCATACCAAGTGCTGCTGGGGTCAGAACTATCTCCGCCCCAAATAACTTCAACAGCTTCCTTCTCTCGATGCTCATAGATTCCGGCATAGTCAGTATCAATTTATATCCCTTTGCGGCGCATATAAAAGCAAGCCCTATGCCTGTATTACCGCTGGTCGGCTCAATTATAACCGTTTCCTCCTTTATCAGCCTCTTCTTCTCCGCAGCCTCAATCATCGCCAGCGCAATCCTGTCTTTTATACTGCCGCACGGGTTGGATGATTCAAGCTTGGCCAAAATAGTAGCTTTGCCCGAGCCGAGCTTATTGATTTGTACCAAAGGGGTAAACCCAACTGTTGCCGTTATGTTTTCGAATATAGCGCTCATAATTTGTGTCCTTCACCTATATTTGATAACTCAAGGCCTTTTTGTCCTTTGTCCTGTCAACCAAATCCTGCAAAGTCATCGATTGCAGGACACTCTCTATTGCCCGCTGCACCTCTGCCCAGACCTGCCTTGTTACGCAATCAGCAGCTCTTTTGCAGGAACTTTCATTTTCAAGGCACTCGACGGTAGTTACTGGCCCCTCGAGGGCGTTAAAGACATCACTAAGTTTAATCTGATTCGCAGGTTTGGCAAGAATATAACCGCCCTTGGCGCCCCTGACGCTTCTTATAAATCCTGCTGATTTTAGTATGGTCATTAACTGTTCGAGATACTTGACTGATATGTCCTGCCGATGCGCAATTGTCTTAATCTGCATAGGCCCCTTGTCCTGGTTTCCAGCCAGTTCCAATATAGCCCTTACTCCATATCTTGTCCGAGTCGAAAGTTTCATATTACATTCTCCAGTATTCCTACTATATTAGTAGTATATTATACGGAATTGTCAAGACTTGTTTGCAAAAAAACCGGAAAAATTAGTGAAAAATTCGAAAATTTCCGCTGATTTAGCACTATTTTCACGCATTTTCACTACTGATAAACCTCTCTTAATTCATATTTTTCATAAAAAATCACCCCTTTTTAAGTAGTTTCAGTACTCAAATTGATTGACAGTCTGGCAAATTAGGCAGAGAATAATTCATTATTCCAAATAAGTAAGTAAAAAGATATATGGCTAAATCAATTAATAAGTTGCCTGAGCCGTCGCTGGAGCATTTGCAGCGGCTGACCGACGATACAGGGCTTTTCCAGCACGCCAGATACACGATACCGTATCGCGAAGAGGGTTACTGCACAGACGACAACGCAAGGGCCGTGATTGTCGCAGCAAAATACTACGCACGATACCACGACCAGCAGGCCCTGCAATTGCTCGACAGGTATTTGGCTTTCGTCCTGCACGCCCAAAATAGTGACGGCTCTGTCAAAAACCTTATGAACTTCGACAGGACCTGGCGAAAGGAAGAGCCCGGCAACGATGCCCTGGGCAGAGTATTGCGGGCATTAGGGACGGTCCTGGCAAACCCGCCTTCACCTGCCTACCTGCCGATAATCAAAGAGTATTTTGAAAACTCCGCAGTACACGTAGAAAAGCAATCTCCAAGAGGTACGGCTTATTCGATACTCGGAATGAGTGAGTATCTCAAGCAGTTTCCCCAGGCCGGCAACCTCGAAGGCTGGATGGAAATAGCTGCGGATAACCTCGCAGCTCAATACGAAAACAATAATTCCCCCAGCTGGCAATGGTTCGATAGCGCCCTGACCTATGACAACGCCGTCTTGCCGCACGCCCTGTTCGTCGCCGGATCCATCCTTGACGGGAAATTCCTCGAAATCGCGGAAAAAACCTCTGAATTCCTGCTGGCAAATATTTTCAACGGCCGCCACTTCAGTTTTATCGGCTGCGAGGGATGGTATAAACACGGAGGGATAAGGGCGAAATTTGACCAGCAGCCGATAGAGGCCGCAAGTATAGTTTTAATGCTCGGGGCCGCCTATGACGCAACGCGAAACAAAAAATACCTGACACTCCAAAGAAAAGCTTTCCAGTGGTTCCTCGGCGAAAACGATTTGCACATTCCGCTCTATGATTCTAAAACTAAAGGGTGCAGCGACGGCCTTCTGTCGGATGGCGTCAATCCCAACCAGGGCGCAGAAAGCACACTGAGCTTTTTGCTGAGTCTGCTGACCATTATAGAAAATATTGCCGGACCGACAGCCAAAACAAAAAAAAGCAGGTAGAAAAACCTGCTCTTTAAAAGCGGCAACATAAACTCCCGCCAAGCTGAACAGACGGATTATGCTAATATCTGTCTTCTTCCACTTCCGCCTTTTTCCCCTCCCTTGTTTCGGCCTCCTCATCTCCCGCTTTCGTCTTTTCCCCTCCCCATGCGTCGGCGCTCTTTTTAGCAGTCCATTGAATATCACCGCCTACACCCTGGATAGTTTGACAGCTGGTCAACGAAATACTCAAGATAATTAAAATAACATATAAGATTACTTTCTTTGCCATCTTCTTGAACTCCATTTTATCGCCGACAAGCTCGGCTCAATAACAATATTCGAAGATATTTGTAGAAAACCATAAATATCTTAATATGATACACATCCTTGGCAACCTTACCAAGTACGATTTATCGCATTTGGCAAGCCCGTATAATACTATCGGACAAATAAATAGATTCTCAACAATTTATGCCGGAGACAGCTTAAATGAAAATCGGCAGCTTTAACGTCAATTCCATACGCTCTCGCTTGCCCATAGTAATTCGGTGGCTCGCTGAGCATCAGCCGGATGTCCTCGCCGTCCAGGAAACCAAGGTTCAGGATGCCGATTTTCCAACAGATGCGTTCGAGGCCGCTGGATACAAACGCGTCTTCAAAGGGCAAAAAAGTTATAACGGCGTAGCTATTTTCAGCAAGACCGAAATCAAAAACGCAAGATTTGGCTTCAGCAGTGAGCCTAAAGACGAGGCCCGTTTAATTGCAGCTGAAATCGCCGGCATTGTCGTCGTCAATACTTACGTCCCGCAGGGCGATTCGCCACTATCCGAAAAGTTCCAGTACAAACTGGAGTGGTTTGAACGACTGTTGAAATTTTTCAAAAAGGATTTCGACCCTTCAAATCCTATAGTGTGGGTTGGCGATCTCAATGTAGCGCCGCAGTCAATCGACGTATATGACCCTAAAAACTTACTGGGGCACGTTTGCTTTTGTCCGGAAGTTACCGAGGCCCTGAATAGAGTTACGCGGTGGGGATTTGTCGACGTATTCAGACTGCACTGCAAAGAGCCGGGCCAATATACCTTCTGGGATTACAGACTGCCAAATTCGCTTAAGCGTAACCTCGGCTGGCGATTAGACCACATTATGGCCACAAAACCGCTGGCGGAAAAATGCACCGCCTGTTATATAGATAAGCAGCCTCGCACCGCAGAAAAGCCCAGCGACCACACTCCTGTTGTCGCTGAGTTTTCCTGGTAAAAATTGAACCCGTTTATTTTAAGAATCAATTACCCGCTATACTCCTGATTGCCTCGTCGGCTGCCCTGCGAACATCCGCAATGGGGTCTTCCACCCTTGCTCTTTCAAGGGCTGAACGGGCATTTGCGTTCTTTACTGCACCAAACGCATCGGCCGCTTCCGCCCGCAACTCGGGGTCAGGGTCTGAAAGCAGAATTTGCTCGAGGGCATATCTGACGTTATCATCGAAAGAAAAACCAGCTAATTCCTTTATTGCTTCTCTGCGCAACTCTTTGTTTGGCGCCTGGAGCTGTTTGAGAAGCTCGCTTTTCTTGTATTGAAGGTCCATATTTAGTTGCAGCGTGCTTTGGTCGAATTGCTGCGGCTGAACAATAACTGTTTGTTTTTCAACCACTACCGGCCTTTGGACTACAACAGGAGGCGGCGCAGGAGGATCAATATAAACTACCCCAGGTGAATAGTAAGAGGGGTAGTACGAATAATAGGATGGGTAATAGTATGAAGAGTAGTAATAGGGGTAACAGTACGGCTCAGGCCGATAGTAGCCAAATCCAAAAGAGAAGCTGTAGTTTGTGTGACCACCACCATGACCATGACCACCTCCGCCGTGACCACCTCCACCGTGACCGCCTCCGCCATGACCTTCAGCAAAAACCATTCCCGGCATCAACATTAGCATGCCACCAACCAACACTATTACTATTAACATATATCTTAACGTTTTCATTTCTATCCTTCCTTCCTTAACTTATGCCTATCCCGATTTTTCTACTGAAAATCGGCCTTTATGTTAAGCCGTTTTGTTTACTAATTTAGACGCTCTCAACCGGCCTTTTATTGCAAATCATACAGAAAAATTATACCGTTTCAGTTGTAAAATGGGATGGTTCGAAGCAACAAGTAGCGAGCAAGGCCCCATGTCTTGCTGTCGCAAGACAGTAGCAGGGCCGCCTCGAAGTACTGGGGAACAAGGATTCGAACCTTGACTAAATGATCCAGAGTCATTTGTGCTACCGTTACACTATTCCCCAAATCAATCCGTGATTGTAAGACGCCGGTTGCGAATTGTCAATTGCATTTGACAGCCTTCCACGCAATCGCTAATCTATTTCCATGATTCGCTTTTTCAAAATTACAGTTTTAATTTGCACAGCCGCCTTACTTACAGGCTGTAAGGCCCCTGAAAAGGAAAAACCTATATGGGAGAATGTCAAGTTAAGCGATTTAGCTACTTCTTCTGACGTGAACAATCCCGAAGGCCGACCGCTAAAGACAATAAATCTCGACATCCACATTTTTGAAATGCCTGCTGAAGACACCAACGTGTTTAATTATGCTCAGCGGATGCTATACACGAAGCCGCTGCAATTTAACGACTACGAAGCCTTCAAAGCCAACTCATTTTCAGCAAGTTTCGGCCAAATCCAAATGTGGAACACAGTCGCCAATGTACTGCGTGGTGCCGGCAGTAAACACATAGAAACGGTTTCACTGCTGCTGCTCGATGGCGAAACCAGCAACTTTACTATTACAAGGTTAAATCAGGAACAGACCATCTTCTATATCTCAACCACCGGTTCAATGGAAGGTGCGACTGTCGGCCCGGGCAAGCTTGCTCTGCGAATAAAAGCTGAAAAAATCCCCGGCTCAAGAGGCGTATGCAATGTTAGCGCCATGCCGGTATTCATGCCGCCAACACATAGTCCAATTCCGCAATTGGACGAGCGAGCAAAATCAAATGAGTTCCTTTTTACCTCCGCCGGCTTCGGCCTGAAAATGAGCCCTGGCGACTTTGTCTTGCTCGGACCGGAAAAATACATCGACAACCAAATAACATTAGGCAGCTTATTCTTCAGCATGCCAAAACCCAAACCAACTATCAGAATGTTCCTGCTTATTTGTACACGGATAATTGACTGAGCCGTCGTATGTCCAATCCAACGGTGACACTAACTCGATGTAGCGATTACAGCCAGACCAAAATCGCCCAGGCGATTGCAGCACAGTTTGAGCTTCTCGGCGGATTGGAAAAATTTGTAACTCGAGGCGACACCGTCCTGCTTAAACCGAATTTCATTGCCCCGAAACCCCGCCATTGTGCCACCCAGACCGACCCGGCGGTGTTGCTCGAAACCGCAAAGCTCTTAAAGGATTTCGGTGCAAGGCCTTTCATCGGCGACTCCCCCGCCTGGAGCAATGTGTTTGCCTGCATAAAAGCATTGGAGATGGAAGACGCCTTGAAGAAATTATCCATACCGGTAAAACAGCTCAATAAACCGAAGAAGTGCCGGATAGGAACAAAAAACATCGAGGTCGGCATAAGTTCAGTCGCGCTCGACTCCGATGTAATTATAAATCTGCCCAAGTTCAAAACGCATCAGCAACTGGTAACAACATTCGCAGTCAAGAATATGTTCGGTTGTGTAAGCGGCAAGAGAAAAGCCCTCTGGCACTTTGCAAAAGGCAAAAACGCCGATAAGTTTTGCAAATTACTCATCGAAATATACAAATTCCTCAATCCTGCCCTGACCATCATTGATGCCGTTTACGCGATGGATGGCCCCGGCCCAATCAACGGAAGGGCAAGGCCTCTCGGCTGGCTTCTCGGCGGAACTGACCCCTTCGCGCTGGAAGTTATCTGCTCTAAACTGGTAAATATCAATCCTGAAAATATCCCGATTATCAAAACGGCAAAAAAGATGCAATTAAACTGCCCGGACGCCGATAGCATAAAAACCCTCGGCGATTCGTTACCACAAAATCCCTGCACAGATTTCGAGCTGCCTCAGCTAATTCCAATCAGGTTCTCCCTGCTGCACGTCTGCAAAAGCATTTGCAAACAGATATTAATACTAATTAAATCCGGCAAAAGCGGAAAGTGACAGCCGAAGCATAGCCGTTAGCTGGGCAATTTGAGTGCTTGTATCATCTGATATTATACGGTAGAATTCACTGAATAAGTCAAATATTCAAAGGTTCGTTATGCAAGATAAAATCATGGAGTCAGGTCCCAAAGCCGGCCTGCTGGTGGGTTTGATTATTGTTGTTTGCACAGTTCTCGTGGTGTATTGGCCGGTATTATCTGCCCGCTCAGTTTCCGTTGACGATGACCAGTACCTGGTGGGGAACGCACTGGTGCAAAGCCCAAGTTGGAACTCGACTAAGCGGTTCCTGACTGAGGTGCTGAAACCCTCGACAGTAGGAGGTTACTATCAGCCGCTGGCAATGATATCGTTGATGGTCGATTGTGCCTTCGGGGCCAGCGCCGATAACATTAGGCCTTTTCATCGTACAAGTCTGGCTCTTCATATAGCCAACACCGTTTTGGTGATTATGCTGCTTTATCTTTTGTTTGGCCAGGTGTGGGTGGCAATAGGGGTTGGTTTGCTCTTTGGGCTTCATCCGATGACGGTCGAGACCATCGCATGGGTCAGCGAGCGCAAAACATTGGTGGCGGCGTTTTTCGCATTTTTATCTTTGAACTTATATGTCTGTTATGTCCGCAAAGGCAACTGGAAATTCTACATTGGCTGTATAGCGATGTATATACTGGCATTGATGTCGAAACCGACGAGTACGCCGCTGCCGGTAATGATGCTTCTGATGGATTATTGGCCATTAAAGCGTCTTAATCGACAGGCTGTTTTGGAGAAAATTCCCTTTTTTGTGGTGGGGGCCATATCTGCAGTTATAACTTATATTTCGCAAAGCCAAACTGCTACCGTAGGGCTGCCGACAGAGTACGGCCCGGAACGCATTCCGCTGGTAACTTGCTATGATATAGTTTTCTATCTTTACAAAATTATCTGGCCGGTAAGGCTGTCTTCATACTATCCGTTCCCGTCGCCGCTGTCATTAATAGAGCCGACGGTGGCTGTCGGCGTCATCGGTACGTGCATATTAATTCCTCTATTGATAATCTCGCTGCGCCGGACCCGCGCAGCGATGACCGGCTGGCTGATTTTCTTTATTGGGCTTCTGCCCACGATGCAGATTATAGGCTTCAGTAACGTCATTGCTTCGGACAAATTTGCCTATATTCCTTCGATAGGACTGCTGCTGGCATTGGCCGCACTCGGGAGCTGGTGCTGGCAAAGG
>CAIYOL010000407.1 GCA_903927855.1 uncultured Planctomycetota bacterium | reverse complement strand
TCTATAAAATTTCACGTTCAACATTACGAACTTGAGAAACATGAAGAAACCCCTGTTTTGTCATTTTGGTGTAGTAATTTTATAGATACGACGGTCATACCAACAGCGAAACGGCTTAGGCATATAGCAAAAATGGCCAAGGAAGAATTAGCAACTGAAGCAGCCGAAACAGAGCAAAATGATGCTTCTATGAAAGGATGTGGGATATGGACGTTGGTCAAAAGAATACCGCAATGGATTTATGTTCTTGTTATCTTTCTTGCGGCTCTGCTTACAACCTTCCATTATTTGGGGTGGCTTGAGCCAATCAAGGAATTTGCTCGCAATATGTTACGACCTAAGTAAAAGGGTTTGTAGCAACTTTTTCGTTGACTTTTCCCTGAAATTTGGTATAATACCCCGCAGTTTATCAGTAGATAAACGTCATTCGCCCAGCAGGGCAAGGTTTCAGGTCCAGCAGGTCCAAATCAAATATCGGAGCGTAGCGCAGATCCCGCACCAATTGAGCTTAGCTCACGACTATTCGGTGCGGGGAAGAACTAAAAACTTAAAGCTAAGCGGAGCTTACCAATGCCGTCCGGTTAAAGTTAAGTAATCTTTTGTATTCTGTTTTTTCTTTTTGTCCACTGTCGTCTGTAGTCTGGCGTCTGGTGTCCGCAGTTTCTCTGCGCAGAAAGGAGATTTCAATCATTTTGAACATAAAATATACCAAACAAAGCCAATTTCCAAAATGCCGAAAATGAGTATAAGTAATTATATAATAATCAGTTACAGCAATAATTCGGAATTATACCTTTGACAAACGAACCCATTTTTGAGTTATATCTTGACGAAATCGATTAAAACACTTTATGATATTCCCAATAACTAACACCAAAAAACCCAATTTATAATTTGAAGAGAGGAGAACTTTATGGGTGTAATCACAGACATATTGACGGGTGTTCCACTTAATGCTGTTCTCAGAGAGCGCTTGGTCGATAAGGAATCGTATATTGCGGCTTTGGAAACTGAGAATGCAGCATTGAAAGCGAAAATAGCGGTTCTTGAGGCGGAGAATGCGGATTTTCGCGCCAAGTTCCAAAAGATAGAGAGCAACAAGGCCGTTCACGGTGATATATGCCCCTATTGTCAACAGCCAAAGGGCAAACTTTTCGACATACGACCTGATGAACATTTTGGGGTATTTGGTGACAAGGTTCGATACTACAAATGTGAAAATTGTGGTAAAGAATATGATGAACGACAGCGTTGCCAATAATCCCATATTTTTCATAAATTTTCACTTTCGTTTGTCAAGTATATAATTCCGCAATAATTCACAGCTTTCGCCTATGCAAAAACAAAGCCAAACGAACCCAATTTTGACTCAGTGTAAGGGGGTACAAAGCCAAAACGAACCCAAACAAACCCAATTTATGGTGAGAAATTTTTACCCATTTTATCACGGCGAAGCCGAAGGCGAAGACGGGTCGAAGGGCCTATCTCAATCAAACCTCTCATTGACACTTTTACCTTCCGAATGTAGCATAATGGTTTCGAACTTCTGGAGTATCAGGAATGGTAAAAGTAACATTGATAACGGGCGATGGAGTCGGGCCGGAAATAGCGGAAGCTGCGCGAAGATGTATTGACGCCACAGGCGCCGAAATCAACTGGGAAATCGCCGAGGCCGGCACAGAAGTAATGGAACGGCAGGGCACTCCTCTGCCGGATGCTACTGTCGAATCCATTAAGAAAAACGGCGTCGCGTTAAAAGCGCCTATTACTACGCCGGTCGGAAAGGGCTTTAGAAGTATAAATGTTCATCTGCGACAGGCGCTTGATTTGTATGCGTGTCTGCGGCCCTGCAAAAGCTACAAAGGCGTGCGAAGCAGATTCGCCGATATCGACCTTGTAATTGTGCGGGAAAACACCGAAGACCTCTACGCGGGCATCGAATTTCAAAAAGGAAAAGATGATACCGCTGAGCTTATAAACTGGTTAAATAAACACAGCAGCCGAAAGATAACTGAAGATTCCGGCATAAGCATAAAGCCGATTTCAGTTAAAGCCACGGAACGTATAGTCCATTTCGCATTTGACTACGCCCGCAAAATGGGGCGCAAAAAGGTAACGTCCGTTCACAAAGCCAATATTATGAAATTCTCGGACGGCTTGTGGCTCGAGGTAAGCCGGGACGTCGCCACACGCTATCCTGACATCGAATTCGAAGACCGCATCGTTGACAATATGTGTATGCAGTTGATTCAAAAGCCGGAACTTTATGACGTCATTGTGCTGCCGAATCTTTACGGCGATATAATAAGTGATTTGTGCGCCGGCTTAGTAGGCGGATTGGGAGTGGCGCCAGGGGCAAACATCGGCGACAAAATAGCCGTCTTCGAGGCGACTCACGGCAGCGCGCCGAAATACAAAGGCCAAAATAAAGTAAATCCCACCGCCCTGATACTCAGCGGTATGTTAATGCTTAGACATATAGGCAAAATAGATGAGGCGGACAAACTCGAAGAGGCGGTCGCCGCGGTAATCGCCGAAGGAAAAGACGTAACTTACGATATGAAAGCTGACCCCGGAGACCCAACCGCCGTCGGCGCAAGCGAAATGGCCGACGCCATCATTGAAAAAATAAAAAGCGAATAGTCGACAGCATTTTGCGACTAACAGTCAAACACTAAGGGCTAAAACTGAATTGAACCAGCAAGTCTATCGCAGCTTAATTTCGGGCGGAAGCACCGGCCTGTCTGCAGCGGTTTTGCGCTTCTTTTTGCAAATTGCTGCGACAGGTTATTCGTTTGTTGTCAGACTGCGCAACTTTTTATATTCTAAACGGTGGCTGGGAATACATACCGCTGATGTGCCGGTCATAAGCATTGGCAACATTACAGCCGGCGGGACCGGCAAAACACCGCTGGTAATCTGGATATGCAAGTTAATGCAAAACAAAAATGTTCCCTGTGTTATCCTGACCAGAGGTTATAAAGCACGAGGGACGACAGATGAGCCGGCGGTTCTCGCTGAAAACTGCCCTCAGGCCAAAGTGATTGTAAATCCCAGCAGGGCTGAGGCTGCAGCCGAAGCTGTTGATAAGTTCGGTGCAAAGGTGCTGATTATGGATGATGGGTTTCAGCACCGCCGATTGCACAGAGACCTCGATATCGTAACAATTGACGCAACCTGTCCTTTTGGCTATAGGAAAGTACTTCCCGCAGGTTTGCTGAGAGAACCCCTCGCATCTCTCAATCGCGCCGATGTTGCTGTTTTAACCAGATGTGACCAAATCTCTGAGTCCGAAGTAAACCGAATCGAGCAAGAACTGCGATTAATCAATTCGGATATAGTAGTTGCAGAATCGGTACACAGCCCAATCTACGCAAGAACCATGACCGGTGAAAAAATTACCATCGAACAGATAAAGGGAAAAAAGATATTCGCCTTTTGCGGGATAGGCAATCCGGATGCATTTTTAAGCACGATAAAAAATACCGGAGCCAATCTGGTCGGCTCGAAAATTTACAACGACCATTACGACTATACTGACGGCGATATTGATGATATTCACGGTCAAGCTAATCGTTTAGGGGCAGATTTGATACTGTCAACTCAGAAAGATTACACGCACTACGCGACATGCGCTACGCAATACGAGATACCTTTTGCATATTTGGCAGTTGAGATAAAATTCATATCTGGAGAGGATAAATTAAAACAGTTGATTAAAGACGTATTAGCGGGTAAAATTCACAAAAAGTATTGATAATCTACGCTCTTATGTATGAAAAACTGCTAAAAACGGTAACAAATCTCGGCTCACCAGAAGTTCTGGTGGTGGGCGACTTTATGCTCGATGTTTATATCTACGGCGACGCCTTAAGGATAAGTCCCGAAGCGCCGGTGCCTGTATTGAAAGTTACTAAAACCGAGTATAGCTGCGGCGGAGCAGGTTCTGTCGCTGCAGACCTCGCTGCATTGGGCGCTATACCGGTTTGCCTGGGAGTTACTGGAAAAGACCAGAACGGCGAAACTCTCAGGAAAAAATTGACGGAAGCCGGGGCTGATATCACAAACCTGCTTACATTAACTGACCGTCCTACCACCAGCAAACAAAGACTGATAGGCCTGGCACAGCATCGTCATCAACAGCAATTATTCAGGATGGATGAAGAATCTACAGAGATGTTATCTGATGAACAGTACGAAAAGATTTTGCAAGTTTACAAAGACAAATTGCAGCAAGCCGATATTGTTTGCCTGCAGGATTACAATAAGGGTTTGCTGAGCTCATCGATTTGCAAACAAATGATAAAGTTGGCAAAACAAGCAAATAAAAAGGTCCTTGTTGACCCATCGCTCACGGCTGACTACTCAAAATACGCTGGGGCCACACTTATTACACCAAACAGGCACGAGGCCTCAATGGCAGTCGGGTTCGAGATAAAAACTGCAGAGACGGCAGCCAGAGCGGCCGGTATCCTTGTCGAGAAATTCAAACTCGATGCAGTGGTTATTACGCTCGACAAAGAAGGTGCATACCTTAGGACGCAGGAAATAAACGAAGCTGTGCCTACGAGGCCTCGCAGCGTTTATGATGTTACCGGCGCCGGCGATATGGTTCTGGCAACGCTTGCGATAACTTTGGCGGCCGGCTGTGACTATAAAACAGCCGTGCAGCTCTCAAACGTAACAGGTGGAATTGAAGTGGGAAAATTCGGCGCCACAACCGTGACTATCGACGAGATTATCAATGAAATCACCGGTAAAACCGATAAAGTCTGTTCGCTTGGCTCTTTGATTAAAAAGCTGGCTGAACATCGAAAGCAAAATGCGATTATAGTTTTCACCAACGGCTGTTTCGACGTGGTTCATAGAGGGCATATCGAGTTTCTGAAATTCTGTAAGCTGCATGGCGATATTGTTGTGGTAGGTTTGAACAGCGACAGCTCGGTAAAAAAAATCAAGGGGCCTGACCGGCCGATTAACAACCAGCACGACAGAATGGCTGTCTTGGCCGCGCTGGAAACAGTCGATTATGTTACCATCTTTGATGAGCCGGACCCTCTTAACTTAATCAAAAAAATAAAACCAGATGTATTAGTAAAAGGGCAGGATTGGGCGGAAAAAGGCGTGATCGGCGCAGAATTTATTGAATCTTACGGTGGGAAAGTCGTTCTTGCCCCGCTGGTCGAAGGCAAAAGCTCAACCGCAACGATCGAAAAACTCAGGTCGCTGAAAAAATAGCTCTAATGAATAAAAACGTAAGAAAAAAGATTATAGAGACGATAGAAGCACACAAGAAAGCGATTGCCGAGCTTGAGGCCGATGGTATTGAAACAATTGCAGCCGCCGCTGGGATGATAACAAGAGCGTTAAAGCAAAACGGCCATCTTTATATTTGTGGCAACGGCGGCTCAGCAGCAGATGCTCAACACATAGCAAGTGAGCTGGTGGGCAGATTCGAGCACGAACGCAAACCACTGCCTGCAGTTGCGATGACGACCGATACATCGATAATGACATCGCTCTCCAACGATTACGGATACGAAGATGTGTTTGCCAAACAGGTTGAAGCGCTCGTTAGAAGAGGCGATGTGCTCTGGGCTATATCGACCAGCGGTTCGTCGGCAAATATTATCGCCGCTGCCAAATCAGCAAAGAAAAAAGGCGCTAAGGTGCTGGCCTTCACAGGTAAAAATAACAGCAAACTCGAGCAGGTGGCTGACATTTGTTTTTGCGCCGGCAGCAAATCAACGGCAAGAAGTCAGGAAATTCATCAACTCTGCTTTCATGTAATTTGCGGAATCGTAGAGGATAGTTTCCGTAAATAATTAAATGTTCCGAAAAATATGTCTAATAAAGCGATATTCTTAGACCGCGACGATACTTTAATCGAAGACCTCGGTTATATCAATCATCCTGACCAGGTAAAGCTGCTGGATGGTGTCGATAAATCGCTTATCGAGCTTAAAGCTATGGGGTATAAGCTGATCGTTGTCTCAAACCAATCCGGTGTTGCACGCGGAATTGTTTCTGAGGAGGTACTTGGTGAAATCCATGATAGGCTAAAACAGCTGCTGGCTGAAAAAGGAGCACCTTTAGACCGCATTTACTATTGTCCCTATCATCCGGATGGCGTTATTGAAAAATACCGTAAGGAAAGCGACTGGCGAAAGCCAAAGCCGGGAATGCTGCTGGCCGCCGCCAAAGAGATGGATATTGACCTTACTCAATCCTGGATGATTGGCAACAGTGTCCGTGACGTTGAGGCCGGTTTGCAGGCCGGCTGCAAAACCATATTAACAAATGACGTTTCGCATTCTGAACAGCACAAACTCGGTGAACCAAATCCGGACTATCGAGCTGTAAATATAAAGGAAGCGGTAAATATTATAAAGAAACATCATCGTTCAGCCGGTGTAAGCCCTGTTCAAAATCAGCCGCTTCCACAAACCATAACTAAACCACCGCCGCAAACCGCTGAAGAACAGCCCCAGCCGCAGCCTGCAAAACCCAAAACACCGCCTGTCGAGCAAAAGATTTCCAGCAGCTCTATCGTAGGCAATAGAACTGAACAGTTGCTCGATAGCATTCTTGAACAGCTTAAAAGTATGCGGCGAAGCGATATGTTCGGCGAATTTTCAACAACGAGATTTCTGGCTGGGGTTTGGCAAACTGTTGTTTGGTTTTGTCTGCTCATAAGTATGTGGTTTCTAATGTATCCGACAAAGCAGGACAATTCAGTTTTAATTGCCCTTGGTTTTGCTTTGCTGTTTCAGGTAATGGCGCTGACATTTTACATAATGCACGGGCGGAAATAGCGGTGCGCAAAATGTACCCCGCGGAGTGAGATACCAGATGCAGGACGCTAAATATGAGATATTAGTCTGGCTTCCCTCTCCTATGGGTGATGCTATTCTTTGCACGCCGGCCCTGCGGGCCATTCGTCGACATTTCAAATCTTCCCGGATTTCTTTCTTTGCCAACGAGGCCGTCCGGAAGGTTTTGTCTCCCAGCCGTTTTAACGATATATGGATTCAGCAACACGGCAAAAATCCTTTTAAGATAGTAAAGACATTTAAGGAGCACAACTTTACCCATGCTATCCTTTTCAAAAATTCTTTCTCTTCGGCTCTGGCGGCTTTTATGGCGGGAATACCAGTGCGTATAGGTTATGCCCGTGAAGGCCGTGGCTTTCTGCTTACTGAGAAGCTTTATCCGTCAAAATCATCTGCTGCAAAGTTCAAACCTTCTTCTATGGTTTGTTACTATCTTGCGGTTTCCTCTCAGCTTGGTGCCGGTGCTACTGATGTAAGTCTCGAATTGCTTACCGATCCGCAAGATGACAAAAGTTTGCGGACCAGATTCCCGGAAATTGCTGAACCTAAAGGGCCGATCGTTGTTATTGTTCCAGGTGGAGCGTTTGGCCGGAGCAAATACTGGCTCAGTGAAAGGTTTGCGCAAACGGCAGATTGGCTGATTTCTAATTATAATGCAGCCGTTTTTATCTCTGTGTCCCCCAATCCTGCGGAAAAGCAAATTGCAAAGGAAATCTGCGATTCAAGCAAGTTCAAACTTGTTAACCTGGCGGAGAGACCCATAGACCTCGGCGAATTGAAATCACTTTTTTCAATTGCGGATTTGGTAATAAGCAATGATACAGGACCGCGACACATAGCCATAGCACTGCAGCGTAAGGTTATCAGTTTGTTCGGCCCGAATAACCCGGCCTGGACAGAAACCGGTTACGAAAATGAAATTCAAATAGTCGGCGATGCGCCTTGCGCTCCTTGCGATAAGCCGACATGCAAAAAGAGCGAACATTTGTGTATGCAGGCAATCACTGTAGAAATGGTTTGTACCGCCGCAAAAAAGTTGCTCGAAGCCAATCAAAGACAGTCGGCCTTTAAGGCCGAGCAAAAATTCACAAAAATTTCAGACCTGTCCCGAGCAGGGTCGAGGGAATCGTTCTTCTGCGACGAAGATTATAAAACCAGCCTTGGCGAAGTGGGTTTGACCTCAATAGATGCTGTTTTTTCTTTTAATGAGGCTTGTAATCTGACTAAGGATAATCTGCCAAGGCATCGCAGCCGCTTGCGGTTCGAAATAGATTCGCCTTCGGCCACGCTGTTTTTGAAACGCTACAATTGCCCCCCAATCTTAACACAAGTCAGAAACTGGCTCTCGGCTCGCAGGCGGATAAGTTGTGGTCTCTTTGAGGTTGAGCCGACAACCAAACTTACAGCCGCAGGGGTAAACACGCCGAAGATTATCTCTTACGGTGAGCAGTGGGGTATATTTTTTGAGAAAAGAAGTTTTATAATGACTGAAAAAATCCCCGATGCCGAGTCTTTGGAGCGGAGATTGCCCGACTGTTTCAGCGCCCCAGCTACAGCCGAAAAAGTTAAACTGCGGAAGAATTTTATCGCTCAATTAGCTGCCTTTGTAAAGAGGTTCCACGAAACAAATTACCGTCATCGAGACCTTTATCTTTCTCATATATTTTACGATGACAAAGGCCGGTTTTGCCTGATAGACCTGGCACGCGCCTTCAAGCCGGGCTTGTTTGCCGGACGATTTCAGATAAAAGATATTGCACAGCTTTATTATTCGGCACCGGGCAGTTTCTTTTCAAGAACAGACCGGCTGCGTTTTTATCTTGGCTACACCGGCCGCAGCAAACTTATTGGGAAAGACAAAGTATTTATCCGTAAAGTAATTAATAAAGCAGGGCGGATGGCACGACACGATGTAAAGCAAGGCAGAGCCGTTCCTTTTGCAAGTTGATAAGATTTATGTCTGTGATAAAGAAAATCGCGATAATAATAGAACGGATAGATATCGCCCTCGGCGGAGCGGAACGCTCCGTCTCTGAGCTGGCATCTGCTCTGTCGGCACTTGGGCTTGAAGTGGACATACTCGCTGCAAAAGGAAAAACAAATGCTCAAAACATTCACATCTTATGTCAAAATGCCCCGAGCAAACGCACATGTTATTTCACGTTTGCGAAAGTGCTGAAAAAACATCTGTCGGAAAATCACTACGATATAATTCACAGCGTATTGCCTTTTGATTTTGCCGATGTGTATCAGCCGCGAGGAGGTAGTTTCACCGAAGCCATTTTGCGCAATGCCGCCAGTTACCAGAACAAATTTGTCGAATCTTTTAAAAGAGTAACGGCTTTTGCCAACTTTCGACGAACCATGCTTTTGCGAGCCGAGAGAAAACTTTGTAAAGATTCGAATGGGCCGGTAATTGTTGCACTTTCTAAATATGTTGCTGAGCAGTTCAAAAAACACTATGCCGTCAGTGATGACCGAATAGTCGTTGTCCCTAACGGCATAAAAATAAATAAGCGAATCGACACAGGCCAAGCTGATGACCTCCGTAGTCAAATACTTGCTCAATTGGGCCTCAAGGAAGCTGACAACCCTGTCTTTTTTTTATTCGCAGCAAACAATTTCAGACTGAAGGGACTTGCCTGTCTGATAAAAGCAATGCAGCTTGTATCGTCAAATATCATGGAACGAAAGGCTTATTTAATAGTGGCCGGTAATGATAGGACATACAAGTACCGCCGCTTCGCAGAAAAACTTAACGTTCATAAAAAAATCGTTTTTTGGGGTCCCGTTCGAGACATTCAAAACGCCCTGTCAATAACCGATGTAGCCGTCCTGCCTACTTTTTATGACCCGTCAAGCAGGTACATTCTCGAAGCGATTGCAGCCGGTAAGCCAGTGATAACGACAGAATTTAACGGTGCAGCCGATTTATTTGTCAACGACCGACACGGCAAAATAATCGATTGCGCAGAAAACATCACCGCACTGGCGCAGGCCATCAGTTATTTCACAGATACAAACAATATCCGGAAAGTATCACAGGCAATTGTTGCGGATAATCTCGAAGAGAAAATTTCCATCAGCCGAGTTGCTGAACAGCTAATACCTGTTTATAAATCGATACTCGAAAAGCGAGAAAAATGATGAAATTTGCGATTTTGATTATTGGTGCATACTTGCTCGGCTCAATACCTTTCGGCCTGCTCATCGCCGCAGCTCACGGCAAAGACCTCCGCAGCATCGGTTCGGGTAATATCGGCGCAACGAATCTGTCGCGGGCGCTTGGTAAAAAATGGGCATATTTGTGCTTCTTTCTTGATGCTGCAAAAGGCCTAGCGCCAATGTTAGCTGCCACTTATATCATCTCCTCTCCGCCAAGTATCGCACAACTTTTCCTTGCGCTTTCTGTCGGTTGTGCAGCTATATTAGGCCATATCTTCCCCATATACATAAAATTTAGAGGCGGCAAAGGCATCGCTACCAGCTTCGGCGTAGCGCTCGGCCTTTGGCCCTACTACACGATTTGTGCCGCTGCCGCTTTTTTGATATGGGTAGTGGTAGTCTTATTATGGCGGTATATCTCGCTGGGCTCCATCGTTGCTTCTGTTGCTTTTCCTCTCACATTAGTTCTGATGATTGTACTGATACAAAGCTGGAATTTTGCTAACTTATGGCCGCTGCTTATCGCGGCTGTTGTTATACCGATTATGGTGATTGTGCGCCACCGTGGAAATATAAAAAGACTAATCGCCGGCACTGAAAGCAAAATCTTAACATAACAGTCTCATATTTCCCCTCGTTGTCGGACCAGCAGCCACCTTATACGGCTGAGGCCGGAATAAGGCAAAGAAATTTAAGAACATTATTCCCTCTGTTCTTAAATTGATGTTCCCTGTCCCCTGGCACAAATATCACATAATCTTTGCTGAATTGGTATTCTTTTCCTTCGCACACGAGTACTCCCTCTCCGTCGACTATAAAGACCTCATGCTCGTGCTTATGGTTGTGCAGTGGTGTAAATCCGCTGGGCTTTATTTCGAACATCCGCATTACAAAATTTTCTGCACCATCTTCTTTGGAAATAAGCCATCTTATCTCCATATCCTTAGCTCCCTCTACTTGTACGGGACGTTTGATAATATCGCTGCTTTTTTTGACCTTCATCTTACTCGGCCTTTTCTTTATCACCTACAAGCACTCTAATCTTCTCTACTTTAAAATATACGATATGACGGTTTATCTGGTCTGGACCAAAAATCTTTGAATGCTTCTTCTTAAGCTCCTTAATACGTTCGGGGTCTGTTTCCTCACGGGTCTTTGTCAGGTAAAGTCTTTTGCCAGTATAACCCTCACCGCGTTCGATAAAAAGATACGCAGCTTTCGGATTGGCATGGATGTTTGCATAACTCAACCGTTCGAGCATACTAAAAGCAATCGTCTTTTCGTCTATAACATAGGGACGG
>CAIYOL010000406.1 GCA_903927855.1 uncultured Planctomycetota bacterium | reverse complement strand
CCCGCTGACAGCACCAGCATCGATGAGAAAACCGCTCCTGTGCCTGATTATCTTGAAAAACTTGATGAGCCGATAAGAAGGTTAAAAATTGGTACTGTGCCGGAACTTAACGCTGGCAGCGATAGTGAGGTGCAGAAAGCAATCTCTGGGGCAATCGAAGTTTACAAAAAACTTGGGGCAGAAATAGTTGAAATAGAAATGCCGCATTTTGATTATGCAATTGCCGCTTATTACGTAATAGCCACTGCTGAGGCCTCGAGTAATCTGGCGAGATATGACGGTGTGCATTACGGACACCGCACGAAAAATCCCAAAGATTATATTGAGGTGTACACAAAATCACGGGCGGAAGGATTCGGCAAAGAGGTCAAGAGGCGAATAATGTTAGGCACATACGCACTATCGAGCGGCTATTATGATGCGTATTATCTGAAGGCACTAAAGGTCAGGAATTTGATACGCGGTGATTTCACCAAAGCTTTCGAGAGATGTGAGGCCATTTTAATGCCGGTTTCACCAACGACCGCTTTTAAGATTGGAGAAAAGGTCGCAGACCCGCTGACGATGTATCTTTCCGATGTTTATACGATAGCCGTTAATTTGGCCGGGGTTCCGGGCATCAGCATCCCCTGTGGCTTTGACGAAAAGACACTGCCGATTGGCCTGCAGATACTTTCGCCGGCGTTTAGCGAAGATAAATTGCTGCGGATAGCAAGAATGTACGAAAAAGAAACCGATTGGCACAAGAAGAGACCATCGATTAATGAGTAAAGTTGATTACAAAGTTCTGGTGGGGCTTGAGATTCACGTGCATCTTAGCACGAAGACAAAGATGTTCTGCGGCTGTGGACTGAGTTTCGGCGAAGAAGCCAACAGCAGGGTATGCCCGGTGTGCCTCGGTATGCCGGGTGTGCTGCCGGTAATGAATAAGCGGGCGTTCGAATATGCTGTCCTGGTAGCGATGGCCCTTAATTGCGAAATAACTAAGTTTACAAAGTGGGACAGAAAAGGGTATTACTATCCTGATTTGCCGAAAAATTATCAGATAAGTCAGTATGATTTGCCGCTCAGCAGGAACGGTTTTATTGAAATACCGCTGGAGTCTGGCAAAACCAAAAGGATTGGAATAATCAGAGCGCACCTTGAGGAAGATGCTGGCAAGAATCTGCACGCGACGAGGAACTTTTCACAGGTTGATTTGAATCGGGCTGGCACACCTTTACTGGAGATTGTAACCGAGCCGGATATGAATAGCGCAGCAGAAGTGCGGGCGCTGGCGGAGGAGCTGCAAAGGATGGTCAGATACTTAGGCGTCTCTGAAGCGGATATGCAAAAAGGCCATATGCGTTTTGAGCCGAATGTCAATCTGGTTATCGCCAAAGACGGCAAAGAATACAAGACACCAATTGTCGAAGTTAAGAATCTTAACAGCTTCAGGGCACTGGAAAAAAGCATTGAATACGAAATCGGCAGGCAGGCTGAGCGGTTCCTCAAAACAGGTGTTGTAATGGAGATGGGCAACAAGAGCACGCGCGGCTGGGACGACGTGAAGGAGGTAACAGTCCTGCAGAGAGAAAAGGAAGAAGCGCACGATTACAGATATTTTCCTGAGCCGGATTTGGTGCCGGTTGAAATGACGGAGCAGTGGCTGAACGAAATCAAGTCTCGATTGTGCGAACTGCCTATAAAGAAACAGATGCGAT
>CAIYOL010000405.1 GCA_903927855.1 uncultured Planctomycetota bacterium | reverse complement strand
TCGACTTGTGCGTTAATCGTGGCTCTGTTAGTTTGACAGGCCCTATTTTTGGCATTAGTTGAATTCTCAGACATTCTTGGAATTGCAATCGCAGCTAACGCTCCTAAAATTATAACCACAATGAGCAATTCAATTAGTGTAAGACCTTTTCTGCTTTTCATTAGTTTCATAATTTGTCCCTTCTCTAAAAGAACTTTTTTCATTAATCAAACTTAGGTAGATAATCGTCACAAAACACTACCTACTTTATAGAAAATCGATGAAAAATTGCCTGCAAATTAATTCGACGGTATATATATATATTCTCCTCGCAGGAAGCATTTTTATCGGAAGTAATACCTGATATTTGCAGCTTTTTCCTCGTTAGATAAATTATAACACGAAAATCCACTTTAGCCAAATCTCTTGAGGGAAAATTCTCTGGATTTTATCAAAACTTATCTACCCCGACAGACGTGCTTTTCTTACGCAGTTTCTACTATTTCACATGGCCCATATAATCGAACATAGGCAAATAAGCCCCCATAAGAATCAATCCAACAACAGCACCCATAACAACCGTCAATGCCGGCTCCAATTTCAAAAGCAAAGAATTTACCATACGCTCGATATCTTTATCAAGCAGGTCGGCGCCCTTATTCAACATTTCGGGTAATTGTCCCACCTGCTCCCCCGCTGCGGCCATTTGTATGATTATAGGAGGGAAAATTGCGTAGCGCTCAAATGATTTTGCAACAGGATTTCCTGCCTTAATTTCCTGCTGCAATTCTTTGGTGATGCCGGTCACTTTGTTATTGTTAGCAACCATATTTGCTACATCCAAAGCCTTAATCAGCGGAACTCCAACGGAAGCCATTATCGCAAAGGTACGCGTAAACTTCGAAACCACAAGCATACGATTTAGTTTGCCAAAAACAGGCATCTTCAATTTGAAAGCATCCCACCATGCTCGTACTCGCGGGTTTTTTAGCAGCCATCGTACTATCATTACTCCTGCCGCTGCCACAATAAGGATCGCCCACCACTGTTCTGTTACCAGAGAACTTAAAGCTATAAGAACTCGAGTCGGACCAGGCAATGGTACATTCGATTGCTTGTATAATTTCGTAAAGACCGGTATAACAGAAACCAAAAGAATGGTAATAGCCACAAAACACATAACAGTTACTGCAACAGGATAAGAAAAAGCGGAAAGGACCTTTCGTCTTATATCTGACTGCTTTTCCAGATATACAGCACTCATGCTGAGCGTTTTCGCCAGTTTGCTGCCGGTTTCGCCGGCCTCAATCATTCCGATGAAGAAAGCTGAGAATATGTTTTTGTGTTTTTCGCAGGCGTTTCTCAGGCTTGAACCTGTTTGTATGCTCTGTTTGATGTCAGCAATAACGGACTTGAAGGATTGATTTTCAGTCTGTTCCTCCAGCGCCTCCAGGCAGTTCACTATTGACAGACCCGCCGCATACATCTCTGCAAACTTATAGGCAAATGTCGCCATTTCCGAACGCTTTATTCCCCTGCGTTTCACCGCTGAGCTTTTTTTCCGCCGAGCTTTTAAGAGAACACAACCTATCTTGCACAGCTCATCTCGCAGACCCAAGACACTATCAATGTCGGTGTATATGCCGGAGAACTTCCTGCCTGTTCCATCTTTTGCCACGTATTGGTAAACTGCCATTACTCTGTCCTCAAATTGATGACTCGCATTACCTCATCTATTGTTGTCACACCGGCGAGAACCTCATCGACAGCGCTTCTATGAAGCGTTTTCATACCTTCTTTAATCGCCTGCTGTCTAATCACATCGTCGCCGCTTCCATCTGTGATCATTTTCCTTATTGCTGCAGAAATGGGCATTATCTCAAAAATGCCCTTGCGCCCTTGATATCCGGAGCGGTAACAATTATTGCATCCCTTCCCCTGATAAAGTTCCATCTTCTTGTCCCGATAAGATTCGCCGAACAAACGTTTCAGGTCATCCTCAGACGGCTTATACGCCTGCTTACACTTGGGGCAGGTAGTCCTTACAAGCCTTTGGGCGACCGCCCCTAAAAGCGCTGAAGCGACAAGAAACGGCGCTATTCCAAGATTGATTAAGCGCGATATCGCGCCTGCTGAGTCGTTGGTATGCAATGTACTGAGTACCAGATGTCCCGTCAGGGCGGCGCTGATAGCTATTTCTGCCGTTTCGTAATCACGAATTTCTCCTACCAATATGATATCCGGGTCCTGTCGAACTATGCTTCGCAGCGCTGATGCAAATGTCAGCCCGGCAATCGGTTTGACCTGCATCTGAGTGATACCGTCGAGGCGATACTCGACAGGATCCTCAACAGTAACTATATTTTGTTCGGGAGTATTTAGCAGCTGCAGGACCGAATATAGCGTGGTTGTTTTACCGCTGCCGGTAGGGCCGGTTAGAAGTACCATGCCATAAGAATTGCTGGCCAGTTCTCGAAATTTTCGATTATCCTCAGGAGATTGCACAACAGTATCAAGAGACCATCTAACTGCGTCCTTATCAAGAATCCTGAT
>CAIYOL010000404.1 GCA_903927855.1 uncultured Planctomycetota bacterium | reverse complement strand
TGACCGTCCACATATGGTTGACAGCTTCTTCAACTACCTTTTGCAGGGCGCGGGCTTTGTTGTGACCGCTGACGATAATTAGCACCTCTCTGGCGTCCATAACCGTTTTAACCCCTACGGTTAAAGCGGTTTTGGGAACTTTGTTGATGTCGTTATCAAAAAACCTGGAATTGGCTATGATGGTATCTTTAGTAAGTGTTTTTACTCTGGTCAGGGACGACAACGAAGAGCCGGGTTCGTTAAACGCAACATGGCCGTCAGGGCCTATGCCGCCGATAAACAACTCGACGCCGCCGAAGTCCGCTATCTTTTTTTCATAATTCTCACACTCGGCCTGCAGGTCCTTCGCATTGCCGTTGAGAATATTCACGCTTTCCTTTCGAATGTCCACGTGACTGAAGAAATTGTTCCACATAAACGAATGGTAGCTTTCAGGATGTTCCTCCGGCAATTTGACATACTCATCCATGTTGAAGGTAACAACGTTTTTGAACGAAACTTTTCCTTTTTTGTTGAGTTTTATCAGCTCCTTATACATTCCCAGAGGCGATGAGCCGGTAGGAAGGCCCAGTATAAAGGGCTTTTTCGCACTTGGATTAAATTCGATTATCCTTTTGGCAACATGATTGGCTGTCCATTTAGATACGCTATCGTAGTCCGGCTGAATGATAATTCTCATAAACTGTTCCTTATTTAAGTGTAATTAATGTTAACGTAGTTTTTCCATTCGATTGATGAGCTCGTCACCGAGCCTGGTTTTTCCAGCTATATGTTTTTCGATTTCGGAAACGAAGCTGTCTTTTTCAAACACGCCTCTGACCTGTGCGAAATCGCCGTGTTTTGTTTGTTCGTCACCATCGATGCCGTATCCGGTTTGAGCGGTGTCGGCAAATTCTTTTTTAGCATCGGCATAAAGTCTGTGGTCAAGTTCTACTACTGCTTCCTTCCATTTTGTTGTCAATTCAATAATATCGTCTGCGGTTATTTTGTCGATGGATTTACCAAGCCGCTGCTGCAGCACACCTGCTGCCCAGGTCCATTCATAGTTGGAATAATTATCGTGTATCGACCGGAAAACCTCTGTTACCTGCTCCAGAGTGCTGATGCTGCCGCTTTCAATGTCGCTGAGCATTTTTTGGATGCTTTCTTCGGGAGCGAACAGCCCGGCCAAATCTATCCATTTACCCGTTCCTATGCTGGTTTCCGGCGACAAAGCCGCTTGAAGTTCGCCGACGCTTTTGAGCTGCCTGCCTTCCAGTCGCTTAATCAGGCAGTTGCCTAAAAACTTGTCGATGCCAACCTGGTATAATTTAATACCCTGGTCCAGCGAACAACTTTTAATCTTGCAACTGTGGTAGGTGAAGTAATCGCTCGTCGTGCCGGAGGTTAATTTGAGATTGGTGAGTAACTGACAGCCGTTAAGCATTTTTTGAATTGTGTATGGGCTTAAAAGCTTGAAATTTATGTAATCCAGTTTCCTGGGGTCTTTTCGTTTGTCACGTTTTGGCCATTTTCGGGCGTCTCTAACGGTCCCTACGCTTCGTAAATTCACACCGGGAACGAGGATGCTTTCATCTTCGTGTTCAATCAGGTATGAGAAAGGCAGGTCTGAAGTGTCAGAGTTTCTGTAGTGCCTGCCCATGACAACGGTAAAAGCTCCGACCTTTGCCGGCCAGAGCATATATGAATCGCTGGCGGTCTTGGATCCACGTTCGACAATGCCCTGGTGGGCAGGGCCGAGTTTGTACATATGGTTGCTTTGATTGGTTCCGCTGCCGGCGTTTAGGAAAGAAAACAACCCCGCAATCAGCAGTGTGGATTTGTGGTGCGTCACTGTATACGGCCCGGCGAATATGGAGCAGGCTTCGCCGTGAAAACCGCCGCAGTTGGCGAAGAATACCGAGTTTTCCGCCGAATATTGCTTAGCTAATTCCGTGCTTTGGCCTACGAAGCACTTGGATATTATTGCGCCATCGGAAATCTTCGAGCCGGAGCAAACAATAAAATCTTCCGCAAAAACTCCGGGACCAATATAAACAGGGGCTTCCGGACAGCTATTTATTGAGCCGTTCTCCAGCCTGCTTGCCCCTTCGATTACAGTTGCAGGGCCTACTTTGACATTCTTGATAATCCGGCAGTTGATAATCTTGGCGCCTTTTGCCAGCAAACCCACAGATGAAGTTACGGACTTGGTGTAGCCGGCAATCATTTTTTTCAGGTTTTCAATTACTTTCGGCCTGTGTCGGTAAAGAGCTATCACATAAGCGGTATGAGCGGACAAGTGGTCATAAATCGGTATTTCCCTGCCGCCGGCCTCATT
>CAIYOL010000403.1 GCA_903927855.1 uncultured Planctomycetota bacterium | reverse complement strand
CTCGGCTCATCTCTGTATACGTGGACTTCGGTAATAGGTGTAGTCTTGGCCGGCATCACCGTAGGAAATTATTTGGGAGGCCGTATCGCAGACCGCTTTCCTGCAAAAAAGGCATTAGCCGTGCTCTTGGGGATCTCTTCGGTAACCTGCGTGATAATCGTTGTCTTGAATAATCTTATCGGCGAGTGGCTGTGGCTGTGGCAGTTAAGCTGGCCGACCCATGTACTTACGCACGTATTTTTTGTCTTTATGCTCCCATCTACACTGCTGGGTATGATAAGCCCAGTAGTTGCGAAAATGGCCCTCGACCGGGGACTGCCTACCGGAAGGACCGTCGGGGACATATACGCCTGCGGCGCCGCAGGCAGCATTGCAGGAACATTTCTTGCGGGTTTCTACCTGATTGCTGCGATGGGAACCATTGCTATCATCTGGATGGTCGCTGCAGTCTTGTTGCTGATGGCTGTCCTGTACCGACCGAGACTCTGGCCGCTGTACATCTGGGCAGCAATATTCATTGCTTTAATAACTATGGGAATGGCGCCTGTCGGATGGGCTGAGAGTGCCGGCTCGTCTCTTGCATTGAGAGAAAAACCGAATCCCGCAGTTCTTTATGAGGACGAGAGCCAATACTCCTATATTGCCGTAAAACGCACTTCAGAAACAGTAGATAAGCGTGCATTTATGCTTGATAAAATAATGCACAGCCAAATCGTAATGAATAACATACTTGATTTACAATTCTCCTATGAGCAGACCTATGCCGCAGTAACACACTTGGCCGGTCGGAACAAGAAAAAAATTTCGGTTCTATCAATCGGAGGAGGAGGGTATGTCTTTCCTCGATATGTTGAGAAAGTCTGGCCGGGAAGCCTCATTGATGTCGTCGAAATCGACCCAAAAGTAACCGAAGCAGCCGTCATTGCTTTTGGCCTCGACAGGAATTCTTCTATTAACACCATTACAATGGATGCACGCAATTATGTTGCCGAGTTACTGCGGAAAAAACAAACTGGCGACCACGTACCTCGATATGATTTCGTCTATGAAGATGCCTTCAACGACTACTCGATTCCCTATCAGCTCACCACCAAAGAATTTAACGACAAAATCGCTCAAATACTGACCAATGACGGCATATATATGATAAACCTGATAGATACCTACGACAACGGACGGTTCTTGGGAAGTATTGTCAAAACTCTGCAGCAAACATTTCCTAATGTTTATGTTGTTGCTGAACATTTGTCGTATCCGGGTCCGCATAATACTGTGGTTATTGCTGCCAGACAAAAAATTAATCTCGAAAATCTAAGCTCAGAGAAATCAGCAGCAGGTTTGGATTTATGGATATTGAACGATGCTGAAATAAAAGCACTGGGAGAAAAAGGGCGTGGTATTGTACTGACAGATGACTATGCACCGGTGGAAAATATGTTGACGCCGGCAGTCTGCCAGAGTGCCGTCGACTGTCTGTCAAACAAATATATCGAGCAGGCGATGAAACTTGAAAGCCAGGGCAGACTGGATGAAGGCTTGGCAATGTATAAATATGTTATTCAGGTCGACCCGACAAAGGCTGCCCTTGCCTACAATAATATGGGGCAGATTCTGGCATCACTTGGTAAATGGCAGCAGGCTGTCGATGCTGCAAAAAGTGCCATTGAATGCAATGAAAAGGCCAAAGTAAAGTTGGGCATGTCGAATATTTACTACAATGTAGGGGTGGCATCAAAACAATTAGGCAGGAATGAAGAGGCCTCCGAATATATGAATAAAGCGATTGAGGGCTATCGCGAAGATTTGGCTAAAAAACCCTACTCGATTGAAATAGTCAAAGATTTGGTCGATACGCTGATGGAAACTGGCCGATTCGGCGAAGCAACTGAATATCTTCAGCAGGCCATAGATTTAAATCCTCTAGAAGTACAGAACCATTTAATGCTTACGGACGTTCTTTTGAAGCAGCAGCGATACGATGAAGCGACTGAAGTACTTGAAAAAGCAATTGCCTTCTTTTCAGACGCCAAGGATGCAGATGCTGTTGCTAAATTACAAAGTTGTCTTTGGTCTATCGAAGACAGTAAAAAAGCAAATAAAAAATAAATCACCTCTCTCGCATTTTTACTATCGGTAGTCCTGCTCTCTGTTTTCGCACTCTCAGTCACGAAGCTGTATGCTTGCTGAATTCGAGCACCTTCGGCCCAGCCAGCTTCCGGTAGTCTGCCATGCTCATCCGTATCGATTTCTCGTGTGTGCCGCCTCGGAACATAATATGGTCGTCCTCTTCTAACACCTTGTCCATAATCGTCGGCAAATCATATAAGTTCCCAAAGGGCGGCTGTGCCCCGACCTCGCAGTCACTGAATATCTTCCCAAGCTCCTTCTCCTCTGCGATCTTCACCGTCTTGGCCTTCAATTGACTTTTCAGCTTCTTCAGGTCGATATTGTAACACGCTGAAAGAACACACATCACATACTTATCGTCGGCCCTGACGACCACCGCTTTGGCCACATACCTACCAGGCTCATGCTCTTCCGCCGCCACCTCCTGCGATGTAAACGCCGCCTTGTGCTTCGTGACCTTGCATTTCACCTTCGACTTTTTCAGAAACTCCATTACTTCCATATCAATTCTCCCAAAAATGCCAAAACCTTCTTTCTTAAACATCGTCTGAAACCATTTTTATCTGCAAAAAACAATCGCCGGCATCAAAATTCTTTCGCCCCTGTTGCTTTTCGTACCGAATACTGATAGTTTACTGTCGATATGGCCCTGAAAGTAATTGGAATCTCGGCAAGTCCTCGGCTTAATGGCAATAGTGACCTGCTTCTCCGTCAGGCTTTGAGTGGCGCAGAATCCGCCGGCGCACAAACCGAATATCTCCGGTTGGCGGATTACAAAATCGCCCCCTGCATAGAGTGCAATTCCTGTTACAAAACAGGCCGCTGTGTTGTCAAAGACGATTATCACCTCATCTCCGCAAAAATGCTCGACGCCGACCGCATCATCTTCGCAACACCGATATTTTTTATGACCGTCTGCGCACAGGCAAAAATCCTCATCGACCGCTGCCAGTGCCTTTGGGCACACAAATACGTCTTGAAAAAGCCCCTCATCACTACCGGCCGTGACAGACGTGCTATGGTCATCGCCGTAGGCGGCTCGAAAAGCAAAAAAATGTTCGACTGCATCCGCCTCACCATGAAATACTTCTTCGATGTCCTCGATGTAAATTACGCCGCAAACTTGTTTGTAAATAAGATGGAAAACCCAGGCCAAATCAAAGAACATCCTTCCGCAATGAAAGAAGCTTTCGCGCTCGGCCAAAAATTAGTCTCCCCCGATACCCATCCGCCTGAAAAACCCATCGATATCGAATTGACTTGACCCCTCTACTGCTCGAAATTCCGCTCCGCCCTCTGTTTCTTCAAAAAACCTCGCCGCTTCTTCTTTTCTAATCGCTCTCTCCTGGCTGATGCCGGCACTCTCGTCTTCTTCCGCATCTTCTTCTTTTTTAGTGCCCCCCTCAACAGTTCTTCTAATCGCTCAACCGCCGCATCCCTGTTCGCTTTTTGTGTTCGATACTGCTGCGACACGCCGTCCTTGTCCGCTCGACTTGCCAGCCTCCTGAGCATCCGCTCCTTTTGCTCATCGGAAAAACTCCCCGAATTCGCCGCGTCGAAAAGCACCGTTACCCGTGTATTGACCTTATTGACGTTCTGTCCCCCCGGCCCGCCGCCGCGCGAAAACTTGAAAATAAGCTCCTCCTCCGCAATCAATGTCCCCCTGCCTGTCTTGCCCATAATTCCTTCAGCTTTTACTTCGCCATTTCCCCGCCGCCCTGTGAAGGCAGCGTAATCTTTCTGCATATAATCCGTCTCTCCCCGAGCAGATAGTCCTCAGCGAACAGCTGAAAACGATACTCGCCCTCCCTCGGCAGCATCATTCCCTGCAGGTTCAATGCTAAACTGACGACCTGTTTAACGTCCTTAAACTCCCCTTCTCCTTTTTGCTCGAAGATAACTTTTTCTTCCTGTCCTTCAGGCCCCTGCTCCTCAACGAGTCTTATTGTTGTTTTCGTCTTCCCGTGCCCGTTTGTTAATTCACAGAAGAAAACAAGCGAAGGATACCGCACCGGATACTTTGGAGCGTTGATATTTTGGATAATATTTATAATGCTCGGCATGCCGGTGATTTTATCAAAAATCACCTTCTCGCAGATAATCGCTGACAATAAAATTGGCGGCACTTCTGTCATCTAAACCTGAACTTTCTGTTTGCATATCCATCTTCAGCTAAATGCCCCCCTTTAGCAAGTTATTTTAGGGGAAAAATAGGAAAATTGACGCCACCCAAAAAAACAAGGGAGAGCTTTATAAGCTCTCCCTTAGTTTATGTGGCTCTTTCCTTTATAGCTTTTAGCTCTCGCTTCTTATGCCCGCATTTCGCTCTGCCTTGCTTGTGGTACCGAAAGTAGGCAATATAAAGTTCGGCCAATCTATAGCCTTATGGCTTGCAAAGAGCCACCTCTTTTTGACCTTCACCTTACCTACATCGACCGACCTCTTTTCTATTCTTTAACTTTTCAGGTAGGGTTCAGGTCGTTGTTCTAACCCTTGCCTGTCCCACTACTTAGAGCAATGTCTAATTGTCATTCCTGCGAGGGATTGTCTCCCCCTGCGCAGGCAGGGACAGGAATCCATTTTCCGTCGTTCTTTACCCTAACATACCCAATTTACTTATTCTTTTTGCTCGCCTTTTGGTTTTTTAATATCAAACGAGGGTGGGGAAACACCGTAAGAAGATACCACATCATCCTCAGTTCCATAAATCCCATCAGGCCCTTTTGAAACTACAAGCGAATCATAAAAGCCGCTGGGTAATTTGCGATACACAATTACGAGACGACTCCCCCATAAATCAAGTAGAGGCCGGGCAGAACCATCATCCAGATCGTATGACTTATCATCGAGTTCTGTTATCGCTTTATCATATTCAGGGACAGTGATAGACCACCATTGCTCATCAGCAGAACAAAAAATCTCTTTTAAATCAGAATTGCCCTTTTCAAGTTCTGACAAAAGTGCTGCATTTATTGCGCGAACAGTTCCGATGGTGTGTGCCCTCATACCTTCCTTTTCACACTTCTTTAATACAAGAAATATAACCCCCAAGCAAATAGATACTCCAAGCACTACCAGCAAAAGATTTCTTTGATTCCTGCTCATACTCCAAATCTTCCTTTCACCGCACCATTTTAACAATCGCCCACCCAACCGCAACTGCCAAACACTTACCAATTACCCAATTTAACCATTTTTAAAAAAATCTATAAATTTCTCAAAAAACT
>CAIYOL010000402.1 GCA_903927855.1 uncultured Planctomycetota bacterium | reverse complement strand
GGAATGCCGATGGGAATGGCGCCAGCGGCATATATTCTCTGGACGAAGCATCTCCGGCATAACCCGGCCAACCCGCAATGGCAAGGGAGAGACCGATTTGTCCTTTCAGCAGGACACGGCAGCATGCTGCTGTATTCGCTGCTGCATTTGACCGGCTATCCTTTAAGCCTGGATGAGCTGAAGAATTTCCGCCAATGGGGCAGCAAGACGCCGGGGCATCCTGAACATTGCCCAGAATTAGGTATCGAGGTTACAACCGGGCCATTAGGACAGGGTATTTCCAACGCTGTCGGAATGGCTATAGCTCAAAAGTATCTGGCAAATTATTTCGACCGAGACGATTTCCCTGTTGCCGATTATATGGTTTACGTAATTGCCGGTGACGGCGATTTGCAGGAAGGCGTATCAGCGGAGGCCTGCTCGCTGGCGGGGCATCTGGGATTGAATAACCTGATTGTTATTTACGACGATAATCATATTTCAATCGACGGCGATACAAAACTTTCCTTTACCGAAGACGTTGCCAAGCGTTATAAGGCCTACAACTGGAACGTAATAGCTGTTGACGGCGACGGCAACGATATGGCCGCTTTTGAAAAGGCGTTAAAGAAAGCCAAAAGAGAAAAGGGCCGGCCGACAATAATTAAGCTGCGGACACATATCGCCTTCGGCAGCCCTAACAAACAGGACACGTCCGAAGCGCACGGTGCCCCTCTTGGTGCGGATGAAATCAAACTGGTTAAGGAGAAATTCGGCTGGGACGGCCAGCAGAGTTTCGTTGTTCCAGAGGAAGTCCTCGCCCATACGCGAAAAGCCTTAGATAGAGGCAAACGGGCCGAAGGAAAATGGAACAAGATGTTCGAAAAATACGCCCAGAGCCACCCGGAACTTGCAGAACAATTCAGAAATGGTTTCGCGGGGAAAACGACGGTCAACATAGACCAATTGCTTCCTAAATTCGACCCGCTAAAAGACGGCAAGCCCAACGCCGTCGCCACACGCTCGGCCTCTGGAAAGACTTTAGATGCGCTTATGCCGCATTTCCCGCTGATTCTGGGCGGCTCGGCGGATTTGACGCCCTCGAACAATACGAAATTTGCAGGGGCCAAGGACTTCCAAAAAGACGCCTGGGACGGCAGGTATATTCGTTATGGCGTCAGAGAACACGCGATGGGGGCTGTGATGAATGGAATTTCCGTCAGCGGGCTGACAAGGGCGTATGGCGGGACGTTTTTTGTATTCAGTGACTATATGCGGCCTGCAATTCGCCTGGCAGCCCTGTCGAAGTATCCGACCATATTCGTATTCACCCATGACAGCATTGGCGTTGGCGAAGATGGGCCGACACATCAGGCGGTAGAGCACCTGGCGAGCCTTCGGGCGATACCAAACTTGAACGTGTTCAGGCCTGCTGACGCAAACGAGACGGCACAGACATGGAAATACACGTTAGAACATCGAGATGGGCCGGTGGTTTTGCTGCTTACCCGCCAGGGGCTGCCCGTGCTGGACCAAAATAAATACGGCTCCGCCAAGAATCTAAGCAAAGGCGCATACGTGCTCGTCGAGACAGGTAAGCCGGACGTTCTTCTCCTGGCCACTGGCTCGGAGGTCTCCGTTGCTTTATGCGCAGCGGAAGGACTGGCGAAAGAGAATATCAAGGCAAACGTGATAAGTATGCCGTGCTGGGAACTCTTTGAAAAGCAGAGTAAAGAATATAAAGATTCGGTCCTTCCGTCAGCCGTCAAGGTCAGGATTGGCATCGAGGCGGGCGTGGAACAGGGCTGGAGTAAGTGGCTCGGTGACAAAGGCGTCTTTATTGGGATGTCGTCATTCGGCGCATCGGCGCCATACAAGACTTGCTACGAAAAATTCGGCATTACCGCCGAGGCGGTCATCGCGGCGGCGAAAAAACAATTAGGCAGATAGCCACAAAACAAAGTCAAAACCAACGGTATCAGCGGGTTGTATTATACAGCCCGCCGTTTTTTTAAGCGTTTAGTGCGAAAGGAAAAGCAGGAAGACGCCGACAAGAACACCGGCTAAGGCCCACGATTTTTGAAGCATACGAACCTCTCCGAAAAGAAGGGCGCCGGCCAAGAAGGAAACGACCACGCCGCTGCTTCGGACGGCGGCCAACAGCGAAATCAGTGTTCCATGGCAGCCGATTGCCTTGAAGTAAGCAACATCAGCGATGGTCAGCAATAAGCCGATAAGCGGAATAATCCATCGCCATTCAAACGGCGTGTGCCTGGCACGTCTGGGCCACCAAAACGCAATAAGAGTAAAACCCAGAATCGGCACCATATACAGTACAAACCAGACCTGCACGCCGACAGCCGAGTAGCCAAGCGTCTGGACAAGATATTTGTCAAAAAGGGCACTTACCGCACCGAGCAGGACGGCCGTAAACAGGAAGATTACCCACTTATTGGTGTGAAATACGATTCCCTCGCGGCTTCCGACGATAGAGAAAATGTAATAGGAAACAAAAAGGATACCGAAAGCCGCCCATTGCGTCGTGGTGAGCCGTTCACCAAAAACAAACATCGCGCCTATGAGTGTCCAAGCGGGGCCGGATGCGCCGATAGGCGAGTATATCGAAATCGGCAGGTGCTTGATGGAAAAATACGCGAGCATCCATATAGCGGCGACAATTATCGCTTTTGAGAAAAATAAAAGATGCGCCATCCAGTCAAACTGCGGGATGAACAGGCCCAAGCGGGTCATAAACTCTGGTGACATCGGGCTAAGCAACGCTATCGGCAAAAGCAATAATGCCTCGGTCAGCGTCGCAAAGAACAACACCGGCAGCACGGCGTTGCCGCACAGGGCGTGTTTTCTTGTAACGTCATACAGCCCGAGGAACACAGCCGAAAATATGCCTAAATACAACCACATCAGATTTTGATAATCCTTAAAAGGTTACAAAATTGCCTATTTTACCATAAATTAATATCGTTTGCGCACGAAAAATTCTAAAGTCGTTTCGCATCACTACAGGCCCTTCGGCTTCACTCAGGGCAAATTTACCAGCTATGGCTGGTAAAATTGGCTTCGTTTGGGTTCGTTTTGACCAAGTGTCCAATTTGCATTTTTCGCTATAACTCGTTATATACAATGGAATTATAAAAATTTGACTTTGTCCTAAATTGGGTTCGTTTGGCATAATATTAGTTTGTTTTGATTGATTTTTCCCTTCTGCGCAGAAAATCTCCGGCGATAAATCCGAAGTTTTAAACGGATAATCGAACTAACTAAACGAGATTTAAAAGATTACTTAACTTTAGCCGGATGGCATTGGGTTTCCTTTCCAACAAAGACTATTCCCCCCGCTGCCCCCTTTCCTGTCTTCCGACAGGAAGACAAGGGGGCAAAACGACGGGGGCGACGAAGCGTCTGCCTCTACAATTGGAGGAACCTGCGCGTTTGATGCGAAAATTGTTCTCGATTCTCGATGCCCGATTCTCGTAACTCGATGTGAGAAAAGGAGTAAAAAATTTTTGAAAAAATGGATTTCGGATGTCTAACTACCAACGCTTTTGATTGACCCGTCTTCGTCTACGACTACGCCGCGGCAAGTTTTTTAGATGTAGATTAATCTTGTGGTGTGGCCGATAGGCCCCAAATGCTGTTGTTTCCGGAAGCCGCAATGAGGAACATTAGCATTACGCAGCCCTGTAAATGGCGAAGTAAGTTAAAAAGATGGCCGAACTGGAGGACACAACAGCAACGATACGTGGGAAATTTTTAGCATTGGTTCTTTCATTTTCGGTCTCTTTTCTGAGATAAACTACCGAGGGCGCGAAGTTTGGTTTTAATTTTGATTAGGGTCGCCGAAGACAAGAGGCAGCAAAGAGAACAAAACCGGCTGGTGGTCGAAGGCGCAGGTGTCCTCGGTGAAGGAAATAGTAACGATGCCACTATTATAACGGAATTTGAAGTAGCCGACAGTGCCGCTTACCGTAGCATCCCAGGATACGCCGTTAATGATAAACCAGCCATCGGGGTCGATGTAAGGGTCGGTGTTCCAGTCGGTATCCCAGCCGAAGCTGTTACAGTCGGCTTCGCCCATAGCGGCGGTGAGGTTAGCGTCACCTGTGATTTGGATGGCTGCACCCATAGCGAACAGCAATGGGTCTGAGTGGATGTAAACGGTGATTTCATCGCCGGGGTTAGGAAACATATTGCCATCGTAAACCAGCCAGATGCCGGGAACCGGCTGGGGTTCTTCTTCGGGTTGGGATTCAGGCTTCGAATCGGATTGTGATTGCTCAGTGGATTCGGCAAGCTCACCACTGGGCGGAGGTGATGCGTAAAGGTCTTCGCCTAAGCCTAAGCTCATCGATGTCCATCCCTCTCTTCCTACTTCCTGCCAGAGCCAATAATCACAAAAGCGGGCAAGGTCGTTTTCATCGATTATACCATTGTGAGGTACTGAGATATCACAGACGGGATTGTAGTTTGGCTGTCCTTCGATTGTCAGCCAGCTTTGGGCGAGAATTGCAAAATCATAAAAGTCAACATCGCAATCCGGCTCAAAGTCACCTACCGGATAGGAGCCAGGAAAACACCTCTTATTTAAATACAGCCGGATATCCTCAAAGTTCGCGATACCCGTATTTGTAGCAGGAGTCCCGGGCAGATCACCGAAGGTGATAGCAATTTTCGAAACATTGGACAGGTCAATGTCATTCTTGTCAACGAATTCCTGCAGGACAATATTCCACTGGTGCCACTGTTCCTCCCTTACGTCGTTCATATCACCGCGGTATAGTATTTTCGCACTTTTCGAGGCGCCATCGGTCAGAGTTACATACATCTTCTGGTTGGCATCATTGGTTACTCTGCCATAGAACCACAGCGACAATACTTTAGCGTCCATATCAAGCCAGTCCGAGGCGGTATGCAATTTACCGGCGGTAGTACCAATAGTCGCTTCGGCCTTAGAATAGAATGGAGAGGTCTGATTTTTGTATTCATAGTGCATCGACTGATATGGTGGGCCGCCGCGGCTTGGGTCCGCCGAAAAAATATAAACTCCCGATTTG
>CAIYOL010000401.1 GCA_903927855.1 uncultured Planctomycetota bacterium | reverse complement strand
TGGATTCAGCAAAAAACGGAAGAACACCCGGCTCTCGGCAAAATCCTGGTCGGCACAAACTTCAACGCCAAGCGATGGGAAAGCGAGTGGGGCTACCATTTGACACGCTCGAAATTTGCCATTGCCTCCGGCGGAATGACAGGATACGGCTTTCGACAAGGGCCTTTTATTAAATATGACTTCCTCGCTTTTAGACACAACGACTTTATTTTCTCTATAATCGCCCACCAGTGGGGGTTTCTGGGTTGCCTCGGTCTGTTTGGACTTTATGCCGTTATTATCAGTTGTGGCTTGGAAATCGCTCAGTACAACACCGACCCCTTCGGCAGATTTCTTGCGGTAGGTATTGTAGCGATGTTTGCAGTTGAGGTTATCGTCAATGTATATATGACTGTGGGGCTGATGCCGATCACGGGCTTGACTTTGCCCTTCGTAAGCTACGGCGGCTCGAGCCTCCTGGTCAGTATGACCGCTGTTGGCTTATTAAATAACATAGGAAGGTGTCGGCCTTTTACTGTAGCGCACCAACCCTCTTGAGTGAGTAGTCTTCTTATTGCTGCTGAGAAATACTTGTTTCAGGCTCTTTCGAGGCTTTTATGCCGCCCATCAATTCTCTCAGTTCAGGTGCACCAAGAAGCCGAACCGCCGCAAAAAAGGCAATTGCCCCGGCGGGTATGCACACTAAAACCACTATCCAGTTCCGCGCACCACCAAGCTGATATCGCAATAGATATACCACTCCTGCCATAACTGCGCAGCCAACAACCGTGCGCGCAAAACTAACTGCGATTTTCCGCCCTCCGAAAAGCCCCAGCCGTTTACGCAGCAGATACATCAGAATCGCCGCATTGAACGCGAATGTAACAGCCGTCGATAACCCAAAAGCCCCAGCCTCAAAATCCGGTATCCATATTGTACCGAAAATTAATGCTATGTTTAAAAACACCAGTACGCACGATACCTTCACGGGTGTTTTGGTGTCCTTCAGCGAATAAAATGCCCTTACAAGAATTTGATAGCTACAATACGCCCACATTCCCAACGCATACATCTTGAGTACAAAAGCTGCCTCCAGCGCATCCCTGGGCGTAAAATTACGGCGAGCATAAATTAGTTTCATAATCGGTTCGGCCAATATATATAAGCCTATTCCTGTTGCCATCCCCTCCATCAGTGACAGGCGAAGAGCCCTGTTTATGCTGTCTCGAAGATTTATCGTATCACCTCTTGCGGCATATCTGCTTAGAAGCGGAAAGACCGCCACGCCAAGCGGTATTGCCAACACGCCCATCGGAAACTGATATAACGCCTTTGCCGCGTTCCATCGCGTAATAACGCCTGCCGTCAGGGGGCAGGGGATTGCCCAACCGAAAAGATTAAATGTTTTTGACGCCTCCGTTGCCGTCAGTGCCCACGCTATCGCGCCTTGAAAAAGTTCCGATATCTGCAAAAACCCAAGACTTAAGAGCATCGGACCAAGTAGCTTTATCATAGGCCTTATTCCCGCCTCGACGGGTTTTAGATGGGGCCGCACATTAAAACCGCTTCTATGTAAAATCCATAATACCGCTATTAACTGCGCAACACCGGCCGTTATTACACTAAACGCTACAATCAAAAGCCGCCCTTGTAGATTGCTTCGCAAAAGGGGAGCGAGCCACCATGCCGCCACAATACCGAAAATATTAAAAATGATTGGAGCTGCCGCTGGAAATGTAAAATGTCCCCGGCAGTTCATAGTTGCAGACCCGAGCGCCAGTAGACAGACCGTCAGCATATAAGGGAACATTATGGTCGCCAGTACCATAAGGAATTTTCTATCTGCAGGGCCGGGTAGCAGTGCGATTATCACAAAAATAATCTGTCCTATCACCATAATTGCCGCCAGAAACATGGCTAACAGTCCCAGCGAATTGGCAAAGAGTTTAGATGCTTTTTCAAAACCCTCTTTTTCGGTTGTTTCGGTAAACACCGGCACAAAGACCGACGCCAGTGCGCCCTCCCCGAACAGTCTGCGGAAAAGGTTGGGAATCATGAACGCAAGTCCGTACGCATCAGTAAGTCGGTTGGCACCCAGCGACGTAATAGCCATATCACGCAGCATCCCGAATACCCGTGAAACCAGCGTTATGACCGCCACCGTCTTCGCCGAGCTGAAGAAGTGTTCACGCTCCGTATGTTCGTCGTGGAATTTCGTGTTCATATAAACAAGTCGGCTTACGATACAAAAAAAGATTAGATTGTCAAAAATCCTCCTCAGAACTCAATAGCCCCGCACCTCCGGAGAATTTCCTCGTATAATTCTAAAAAAACAAGCTGAAAAATTATTTAAATATCTAAAAAAATCGATGCTTCAGCCGCGTTTAATACCTAAAGCACATAGAGTAATTGCCCGAAATATCTGTCAAATGAACGTTTTTTGAGGCGGAACCCCATTTTGTGGGTTTCCAAACGCTTTTTGCTGCGTTTGAGGCCCCCCGCAGGAATGCGCAAAATGGCTGTCCGCTTTGCTGGAGATTATAAATGCTTAAAAAGTGGTCTTTTTGGGTCTTTTTGACACTTTTCTTCTGTTCTCCATTGGCCCGGGCTCAAGGCACCTCGGGTTCAGAACAGCTTTTTTCTCCCTCTCTTGCCCAAAAATTCTATGAAATAGCTTATGAGTTGGCTAACTCTGAAGACATTAACGGACCAAAAACCGAACAGGCGATTGCTTTCTTAACTGCCACAATGGAACTGGATAATCGTGCCAACTACGTTCACCCCGTACTGATTAAGCTTGTCGCTCAGCACCCTGAGCGGGATTACTCTGAGATAGTGTATAATTCGCTTGCACGCTACTTGGACAAATCTTCCGACTTTGAGCCGGCTCGACAGGCAACTCAGTATCTGCTCGAACGGTTGAACTCTCGTGAGCAGCGAGAGCAGCTTCTCGCAGGTTTGTTACAGAATCTAAACGGTAAAAACGTCTGTTTTGATTCCGAGTTAGCTACTCTGTTTGGATTGCTGGTCGCCGAAAAAGCTGATGCCAATGCTGCTCAAGTTTACTTTATGCAGGCCTTTAACAGCAATAAATACAATAAGCTTGCCTTTGAAAAACTGGTTGAGCTTGCCCCCGAACAGATAGCGCCGGCGATATATCTTGAACACCTAAGGTTAGCGTTAGGCGAAAATCCGCTCGATTTAGAAGCTGCCCTGGCCTTTGCGCAATACGCCGAACGGCTGCAGCTTTACCAGGCCGCTGCCGATGCCTACGATTACTGTGCACAGTTATTCAGCTATCTCCATCCTTCGCAGCAGTTGCCCCCTTATATATATCTTCCCTGGACGCTTAACAGCTACAACACCCAGCGAAACCAGCACAACTGTCTGCAAATTGCCTCGCAGATCCGCCAGAGCGGGCGATTTGACTTGTTTGTCGAAGCTATTGCTGGCAAAGCATCATTGAAAATCGGCGATACAGAACAGGCAAATCGAATATTCCAGGCCGCCGAAGAAAAAATCAATAATCAATCCCCAACACCTGTCCCGAGCGCAGCAGGAGGAATCGATAGTCAATCTATAGCCTGGTTTTATTGTTTTGCCTCACCGGATGCAAATAAAGCCCTCGACTGGGCTAATCGGGCTTACGCCGCTGAGCCCAACTCAGCAACGGCTGCTGCCATCTTGGCTTATTCGCTTGTAATGAACGGGCAAAAAGACTGGGCTAAATCACTGCTTATCGACAAGTATGAGCACAATCAAATCTCCGATTTAGCTCTGGCCCAGATTCAACTGGCCGATGCTAATAAAGATTCGGCCATTGAGACCTTAAAGTCCGCAATCGCCAAAGACCCCGCCTCGCTCGAGGCCGAACTCGCTAAAGAAATTTTAACCAGCGTCGGCGGAGAATACGTCCCGCCCATCGAACCTGATATGACCTTGATGGCGTTAAGAAGTAGCTTCGGACAAAACCTTGTCCCTCAATTCACTAAGCCGGATAAAATTATCTCGGCACAGTTTAATGTTCGCGGCAGCGACTTCTCCTATGGCAGCAGCCTCGACAGTACTGTCGCAATAACAAATATCTCCTCCGAGCCGCTCGTGGTCTCCGATGACGGATTGTTCACAGGAAATATCAGAGTCGACGCAAATATCACAGGCGACCTTAACAAAAATATCCCCAACCTCGTATCCTTCAAAATCAGGCCCGCTTCACCTGTCAAGCCTGGCACAAGTTTCTTTGTTCCTCTGCACCTGCCCACCGGCGAGCTTAGGAACTTGCTGCTTACACATCCGCAGGCATCCGTTGATATAGAATTTACCCTTTATCTCGACCCCGTAACCACCGACCAGGGCCAGATAATAAGCAGAATACCTGACTTAAAACCTGCCACGGTTACCATAAAGCGACATAAAATTGAAATCATCGATAGTTTCTTGAAAAACCGGATTGGTTCACTCACTAACGGGCAACCGGGTCAAAAAATTAAAACCGCCCAGCTTTTCATCGGCCTTCTTTTGGAGCAGCACGCAATGGCCGGTATCGAGCCGCCTTATAAATTTACGTATACCGACTCGATGCCTTCCTTGCTGAAATCCGCATTGTTACATAGCCTAATCTCGGATGATTGGGCCGTTAAGGTGCATATTATGGCTGATATGACTTCCTTACCGCTGGATTACCAATTTATAAACGCACTCTCGGAAAATCTCAATGATACCCACTGGCCGGTTCGTTTAATGGCCACCTATCTCCTGGCCAAAAACCAGGATAGCGGTTTCACCAAGGTTCTGGATTGGACCGCCAAATACGATTCAAGCAAATTCGTTCGCGATATGGCTGTTGCCCTCGGCGGTACACCTCCCCCGCCGCCTCAGCAACCCGCAGAACCAAACAAACCGGCAAACTATCTGACACAAGGCAGACCGCAGCAACAATCCCCCGTCTTAGGCGGCACAGCACCGGAAATCAATAAACCAACAAATTCACCGACACAAAACCGCCCACAACAACAATCCCCATAAACAAAACCCGAATAAAACCTTCCCGAATGAAGCGCAGTGAAGGTGCCTATTTAAAATTATCTCCTGTTTACTCGATATTGCCTGTAAAAACAGCCGGGGCCTATACCGATTTCTCAGTATAGGCCCCGAATTGGTGCACGTCTTATGTCATTTCACCGTTGACTAACGCGGGTACATCTCCTCTTTCAGCCACTGGTTCACCACAACAGCAAAGTCCTTGAAGTTGATTATTTTGCTGCCTTGCCCCTCAATTGAGTACACCTCAGCGGGTGACGGTATCGGAATCCACAGTAGGTTGTCACCGGGCGTCACGTCAGCCAGGTATCCTATCTCATTCTGGGACAGAGTACGGTTGTAAATACGGGCTTCGTCGAGGTAGCCATACCAGGCTGTAGGGGCGTCAGGCCAGGCATTTTGATCACTGGTTTGGCCTATTGTCAAATACATATTGGCATCATACCCGCGACTAAATCTCCATGGCCCTTGAGCTACTTGGCCGCCATTGAGATAGAGCCTGGCTTGGGCGTTCGAATCTGTCGCCGTCGGAGGATACGGGAACGCAGCGGCTATGTGTACCCATTGGCCGATAAACGGATTCAGTAAACCTGTAGCGGTAACCAAATCGGGTGTGGCTAGGTCACCAGATGCATAGTGCCCGAGACCAAATGCACCAGGGCCGCCTTCACTTTCCCATAATGTCCATATCATTTCGCTTTCAGAATAGCCGCCTCTTTTACCAAACAAGCCCTGACCCTTGCTATTGAGATAGCCGTCCCATGTGCGTCGTCCTAACCACTTGACCCAGATAGACAGGGTAATATGATTTGAATCATCTGGAGTGACTTTTTGGCTTCCGATTCCGAGACGCAGGTTGAATGGACCATCCGTTGACCAGTTGTTCGGCTCTCCGCATTGGATCCTGGCGCCCTGGACGCCGCTCATGTAGACGCAGTAGCCGGAGCCATCATAGCCGGGGTTCGACCATTCGGTGCCGTAATACCCTACTGGTACAGAGGCTGTATTGGTGTTATTCCAGAAAGTCCCGGTCCAGTTGGCATCGATCCAAGAAGGTTGGCTAAGTTTTGGACGGCTATAAATCTTATTGCCGTCTCCCTCGTTCATCGGGTAGTACACAACAAGATTGGTATCGATCGGATTGGTCGTATTAATGATCATATCCGTGTCGAGCCAGTTGCCTGCTATTACCCCAATCTCTTGAGAATCTATCGCACAGTCGCCGCCAGGGGCGCCGAGCGGAGCATAATCGAGTAAGGCGTAATCAGCATCACGCTCTATAAGAGCGCATCTGGTCGTATAAATCTGGACATCCTCAAAGATTGTGTAATCATCGCTACCATCATTGTATCCTGTGACGCCGTCGCCGCCGAAGTAGATACCAACTTTCGAAACATTGGATAGATCAATGGCGGGCTTATTGGCCTCGAATTCCTTGAAGGCAATATTCCACTCGTGCCACTGGGGTGCCCTTACGTCGTTCATATCGCCTTTGTATAGTATTTTCGCCATATTCGCGGAGCCATCGGTCACTAGCAGATACATCTTCTGGTTGGCATCATTGCGCGCGTTGCCCCAGAACCACAGCGACACTGAACAAGCGTCCATACCCTTCCAGTCCGGGTCGATCTTCAATTTACCGGCTCCGGTACCAATAGTCGCTTCGGTCTTGGACCAGAATGGAGTGGCATAATTCTTGTTCAAATACCTCATCGACCTGCCCGGCGGTCCATTGCGATTCGGGTCAGTACCAGTCATATAAACTTCCGCTTTGCCGTAACTAGCACCAGCAAAACTATCCTTCCATACAGCCCTCAGCTCTGAGCTCTGGGTATACCCGTTGAAACTGTCCACGACAGAATTCGGACATGTCGTGAAGCTCCAGGTCTCGCCTTTATAGAGGATAGCTCCTGTATTGGTGTCATCGATTCGCCAGTAGTAGGTTTTGTCTAATTGCATGAATGTGGGAGAGTTATAAGGATAAGTACCTGCGCTGTCTCCAGGACCAAGGCCTGGTTTGTAAACCAGCACGCCGGGGCCCTGATAACCGCTGGTGGCGGTGTTGACATCGTTAAAATCATCGCCGAAATATAACTCCTGGCTCGAAACGCTCGCGCCATTTCTCCATTGAAGTGCTGTATTTACGGGCACGCACGGTGGGTTGACACTGTGATTTGCATCAATCGGGTACGGACGGTGGGGGTATGGTGTCGGGGTGAATGTGCTCGTCGCATTAGGCTCCACCTTTAGGGCGTTGCAATAAGCAAAAGGCTCGGCTGCCGGACTGTTTGGGTCCCTGTCACATGTCAGGGCGATTCTGCCAAACTTATCTGTCGTGACTCTTGCTTTCCATGCGTACCTATATAAATCTTGCCAGCCAATGCCGCCGGCCGCGTTATCAAAGTTAGGCCGGCTCGATATACCGCCGTGGAAGCTGGTGGTAAAGACATAATTGCCGTTGGCGGACCATCTCGCCATTCGATTCATATCCCCTATTTGTTCATCATATGCCCACATCATTATGTTGACGTCTCGATCCATCCCCAGTCCCCATAGCGTGATTGAAAAACTCTGCGTCTGTGGTGCGGAGAACATATCGCGATACAGTCGCTCGGCTGCTCGCGGAGACATAAAGCATGGGTCATCCACGTTTATTGAGCCGCCGTACTTCGACCACCCGTAACAGGGGTCCTCACGCCTGCCTGATGTAATGAGACCGGTGAAGTCGACTACAATACCATTTACTTCACTGCCGCTGTTTTCGGGGATAAATGGAAGAAAGCCGACAGCGGTGTTTACATCATTATTGTCTATGTTCCTGTTAAGGTCCAGCCTCATCACAGGGGGGGTAGTGCAAGCATCGGTGGTTGCGGGTAGAGTAAGAGCAACATCAGAAGCCGTCCAGCCAGTCTCATTCCCAACACTATCCTTTGCCTTGGCACGGAAATAATACGTGGTGTCCGGAGCAAGACCCGAAACTGTGTAATTCGGCTCTGATATCCAGCCGCTACTGAAGGCGCCGTTAGTGGTGCATTCGAAGTAGTAATAACAGGGGTAACTGCCGCCTGCGTCCAAAGCGGTCGGTACGCCCATCTGAATTTCGGTTGGCCCCCGTGTCGCCGGGACTGTCATCCATCTCATCGGGCTAGGCCTTGGCGCAACGGTATCAGCGCCGTAACTGGTGTACGCCAGGCTTAACACCAAAACAAAAGAAGTTAAAAAAAGAAATTTTCTATACATGATATTCCTCCTAAAAATAGAACCTTAAAATATTATTTTACTATGCGTCAGAACATCTGTTGTTTTCAACAAGCGCAGAAACCTGCACCTTTCTCGTGCAACAAGCACTAAGACCTTCACTTTACTCGGCGTTTGTTTCAAACAACCTTTAACAAAACAAGCAACAAAAACCTTCACAGAACACTGTGCTTGTTTGATTAACCCTTCTTCCTAAAAGCCCGAAAATCCTCAAATTTTCTTATTTTATTTAAACAACTAAATAGGCAAATGTCAATAGAAATCTGGCGTGGTTATGAAAATTTTTATGGGACTGTTAATGAACCGTTACTTTGCGCAAAAATAGTGTCATTTTGCGCATAGCCCCTGCAGGAAAAACAGAGGAAGGCTTAAGCTTTGTGTTTACAAAAGGTTATAGATGTTTGTGTTTGTAGTCCGGCAGCCGGACGGGCCCTATTTGGCTGGCTCGCAACCCCTCAAAATTTGCAGATTTTTGCCGTGGAGAGCTATTAGTACTGAAAAGCCGTTTATTATTGGTGCTTAACGCAGCATTTCAACTACTGTCCCTGCGACTTCGTTGCAGGCTTTTTTCTGGACCAATGGTTCAGCCAAATGGATAAGCGCATCGCTGGTTTGAGCCAGTTTGTCACTATCTTCTAGGAGCATCTCTATTGCTGCCAAAATGGGTTTAATCGAGCTGAAATACGGCATAAATTCCGGCACTAATTCCTTGTTTGCCAGGATATTAACGAGAGAGAGGTATTTTGTTGTTACCAGCCATCGCCCAATCAAATGCCAGAGGATTTTGCTGGATTGATACATTACCACCATAGGACAGCCAACCGCTGCGACTTGCAGGGTGGCGCTGCCGCTGGCCACAATTGCAAAATCAGCGTCGCGGGCGGTTTCGCTGACTGAGCCAATGGTGTATTTGCATTGAAAACCGGGAATTTGAGTGCTTTTGAGAGTTTTTTGCCTGTCGGCGTCGACGGCCACGGTGGTGAATGCGGCGTTAGGATATTTCTGTTTCAAGCAGAGCGATATCTGCTGCATCGGTGGCCAGAGCGTATTTATCTCGGCGGTGCGGGAGCCGGGAAGGATGGCAAAACGGGCGTTTTCAGTATTGAAATTGATATAATTTTTTCTGTAAGGTGACAGTGGGGGAGTTAATTCGTCGAGGATGGGGTTGCCCACGAAAGTTGTGTCGACGCCTCTTTGGCTGAACCAATCCTGCTCGAAAGGCAGTATGCAGCAGAGCTTATCGCAATATTTCTGCATTTTACGGATTCGCCAGCCGGCCCAGCTCCATAATTGAGGGGCGACGTAGAAAAGGGTTTTAAGACCGGCTTTTTTGGCGGCTTTGGCGATATGGAAGTTGAAGGCGGGGGAATCGCAGACGATAACCAGGTCAACCTTATTGCTTTGCAGGAAAGCGGTTATGCGTTTTATGAGCTTGTAAAAGAAGCCAACTTGGCTGAAGGCGTTGTAAATCATTGCGGCGCGGGCGACGGTGGTTTCGAGGAGGGTACATCCGGCGGCGGCCATTTTCGGGCCTCCTACGCCGACGAATTCGATGTTGTAAGAGCTTTGTTTTAAGGTAGTTATAAGGGCTGCGCAATGGGCGTCGGCACTCGGCTCGGCGGCGCTTATGAAGATGCGACAGGTCTTTTTTGCTTCGGGCATAGCTCAACTATTATCGAAATTTTGAGGAATTTTACAAGAATTTAGTTTAGCATATTTTTGGGCGATTATTGATATAACTATATGCGGGGCAAGAAATTAAGTTAAAAATTAGGAGGTTCGGAAATGTGTTAAAACATGGGTGAAACTTGTGAAAAACGTGTCGAAACGCGTCTTTTTTTGCGAAAAAAGTGCCGAAAAGTTTGAAAACGTAGTGAAATTTCGCAACACTAAGAGTGTTGCGAGTTAATAGTTGGTAGTTCATAGTTCGTAGAAAAATTCAGGTAAAAGTTGCCTAAGTTGACACCGCATTGTCGCACACGGAGAACGAATTATTTGTTTACATCTGCGACGAAAACAAGATTAGCATCCTTCACCTTATATTCTTTGCCAGCGATTTTATCGATGAATTTGTCGCCATCCTGCAAACCGAGATTCTTATATGTGAAAATCTCTTCCGGGATAGCATCATTTATAAAAATATTTTTAAAAACACCTTCTTCATGGATTTGCAAACTAAAATCTCTATTGTGATCATATGTATCTACTGTATCTCTTATAGGCACGTACACACCATTCACTTTTTGATATTCCGTGCTTTTTTGCCACATTAATTTCCCGTCTGCGGTTATCCTTTCCGAATCAATTATGTTATAACCGGCTTTCTCGGAAAAAGTATTTATTAGCCAGCCCTTGATATTAGAAGCGTTAATTTCAAATGGTTCATATATACGATATTGCAAATCGCCGGACAAAGTCCGCTGCTCTGCTTTCATAGCTAACCCGCTGTATTCGTATTTTCCTTTTTCTTCTAAAATCTTCGCATAGTCAGGATATCTATCCCACACCTGAGAGTTGATATTGAATATATATATTGGCAGATAATTGGGCTGACCCCATTTGTATAACGGCTCTTCTATTTTTGTTTTAGCTGCCCTGCGCTGTACAACTTTCTCGTTTCTATATGCGTTTGGCTGTGCACTATATTGATACTCATTTGTTATAATTTCGCTGCTGCTGCTGGGTAGTGACTTTGTTCCAAGGTCTTTATTAGTAGCCGGGTCGATATAACGTGACGGAGCTTCTCTGGAACGTTTTACATACAACAGCCCCTTATCTAAATCGCATTTAAATACTATTATAGCTTCGGTAATTTCTGCCACCTCATTAGGGCAGGGACCATTGGCATCTGTTGATGTCTCGAAGGTCTCTTTTGCAATGCCTCCTTTCAAGACATAATATCTTGAACAATCCAGTTCTCCCTGCCAGGTATGTATTTTCTCAAAGTTTTCTTTCGTTTGCTTTGATATGCTCCTTAGGATACTGGGAATTTTTTCTGTCTCAACTGCCTGAAACACTTCACCTTGTGCTATCGCAAAACCGCACGCCGTGAAAATTAATGCGACACATAAGCCTATCTTCATTATCAAATCTTTCATATTTATCCTATACTTTTCTTCTGTATTTTTATCTTAATAATTTTTCAATGACTACACTTTTCATTATATGGAGCAGGAATATTTTCTACAGGATATTGTCCATGCATACATACAAAACATACTCCTCCCCCTCCCGGCGCTGCAAGGCACATAGAACCATAACATGACATTTTGTTTAATGCCCATGGACCACACATTGTTTTTGTGTAGCATATAGGCCTGACATCATCCTGACAATCGCCTGGACATCCCGGCTCTCTGCAGGCATTAATGGAGTTCCCTGTGTAATTTATTTTGTAATAACTATCACAAGAAACATCGCACCGGTATGGGCACAGCTCGGTTTCTCCGGCGCACATATATTCATTTACTGCAAGTTCACACGGCTTAGCACATGAGCCATCACCACAGCACTTTTTAGTCGGGTCACCGCCACAGGCTTCGCATGCGCCGTTCACGCAGGTTTCGCACTTGGCAGGGTCGCAGCCCGAGCCGTTGCAGCATTCCTGTCCCGCCGGGATGCACGAACCATCACCACAGCAGGTTTTTTGCTCGAAGTTCCCTTCACATATATGACCAATTCCGGAACGGTCGTAACAACACTGCTGAGTTCTAATATCGTAGCATTGGCCGCTACAGCAGCGTTTGTTCGAGTCGCCGCCGCATTTCACGCAACCGAGGCCAGGCACGCAGCTTAGACACACCCCCAGCCCCGTCCCACAGCAATTGCCATTACAACAGGTTGTGTAAGGGTTATACCGTATGTGGCATACGGAGAACAAATTATTTATTCGGCTCGGCTACGGTTGTTTCTTTCTTACCGCCTGCAGGGGCTGATATATCCTCTATCGGGACAAGATTAGCATCCTGATATTTATATTCCTTGCTTTCGATTTTATCTACGAACTTATCGCCATTCTTCAAGCCAAGATTATTTATTGAAAAAGTATTCTCCGGCAAAGCCATATTCACTTGCATATCGCTAAAAATCGATTTTACCTGTCGCCGCAAACGACCGTCTTTTCCATCGTATTGAGTTACTTGCTGTTCAGCAGGAAGGAAAATATCCTGAATTTTAACCCAATCTGTGTCGCCTTCAGATATTTTTATACCTTTAGTATTTTTCGATTCAATATGAGTAGGATTAAAACCACTCTTTTCTTCAAAGGTATATTTCATTTCGAAGGTCGAATTTATTAGAACCCGATATATGGCGCCTTTTTCCGTTTGAGCTTTTTCAAGAATTACGTTACTAAAAGCGCTATTAGGCCGTCCATTGGCATCAGTGCCATTAGGGTCTTTATTATAACGGCGCACACCTTCGGACATCATCGGCAGTAATACCCAAGGCATCTTTCCAATACTAAAACAAAAACGGGGGTCGGATTCTTCTATATCTTGTTCTGGATAACGACGTTTCTTTTCAGCAAGCCAGCCCGTAATAGTCCCATCTTTCTTAAAAGTGTATGGAGAGCTTTCAATTTCGTAATCTTTATCAGTAATTTTCTTCGTTTCATACGAACTTGATAATGGTGTATAATGAAGCCCGGTATCAAGATTAATATACTCCATCGGTTTTGGGCGATTCATAGATTTGAACAATATATTTCTTTCCAAATCAATCTTGAAATCCCTTGTTCCTTCTGCTATTGCTGCGAGTTCATTCGGTTCTTCAATTGTAACACCTGCACTCAGTTTAACAAGTTCGGCTGCGTAAGACCCACGATAAATAATCATATCCTCAAATGATATTTTACCCTGCCAGGTTTTTATTTTTTCATAATTGTTCTTCGTAACGGTTGCCAGCATTGCCAACTCATCAGGAATTTTATTCTGGTCAACTTTTTGAAATTCTGTTGTATCGGCGTTGATGGATGAAGGCATCAAACTAAAAATAATCAATATGGCTAATATGCCGATAGCGATTTCCCCATAGAAATTACGTTTTGCCAACATCATTTTTTGCTCCTTTCTTGTCGTATTCTACCTTAATCGGAAATAAATATACTTTTACTTATCGGTATCCTCAAGCGTTTATTACGGAATACAAGTATCATTCTCTACAGGATGTGGAGTTTTGTGTGCATCATCATTGACACAAGGATAGCACCAATCCAACGCACCACCAGTTACATGACATGAATATACACCACTGCTGTCTATTTCTTGACATTCGAACAAAGGAACAGCCCAAGTAGTTGGGGTACAGGGTACTACTTCAAAGCACACTCTTGTATTATGCGAACAACCATGGGAGAATGGACATCCTTCTGGGTTGCATATATTTGCTTTTCCGCCTTTAAATACTTTAACTGGTCCCATCCAACCACAATTGTCTCCGCCAGCCGCACATCCGCCACAGTTTATAGTATGCCCGTCGCAGGGCGGGTCAGGTTCAACTTCATTTATCTTACATTTTGGCAAACACAAGCCAGGAATTTCAGGGAAGCAACATGTCAAATCAGGGTTGC
>CAIYOL010000400.1 GCA_903927855.1 uncultured Planctomycetota bacterium | reverse complement strand
ACTACCGGAAAACCACTCTCGGCAACAGACCTGCCGAATATCACATTGCCCTTTTCCCTGTTCAGACTAACCATAAAATTCTGGCTCGAAAGCCCGTAGATGCGATTACCAAGCTTGCCCTTAGCGCAGTCGAATGGAATAAATAATCGCTCCAGAGTCTCCCCCTCCTTTATCGGCAGCTTGGTCTCCCACAATATTTCCAGATCAGCCTGCTTTAGCAGCTCAGGCGAAACAAGCCGCTGCGTATCCCCCGCAGCCGTACCGTATGGAACAATACAGAAAACAAAAAAACCCGCCACTAACGCCAATCTGCATCTCATCATCTTTTTATCTCCTCGCAGAATCTTAAACAAAATCTCTTCTTAATTCCAAATTCTTTCTTCCCTCTTCACGGCAAATCAATATAGTCCGCCAAATCAATTTTATGCTCAGCTTCGAACTTCTGCATCTGCCCGATGCGTTCGATATCGTCTTGTATTCGATTTGCCAGCTTGAATATATACGGCTTGCCGGCTAACCGATTTCGCAGGTCATCGAGCATCGGCTCCCACGTCCTGTCATACAGCTGCGCCTTCAGAACAATCAGCATACGGTGCTCTTCGCTCAGCCCATTGACAAAATCGCTCACAACTTTGCTGACAGCGCTTTTGCCGCCCTTGTCTTTATTTCTGCTCGGCTCAGCCATTTATTTCTCTCTCGATTTATTCAAAATCTTAACCGCCAAGCCCCAATATTGCAACAAATTTTCTACAAATTAAAACCCCTTCGTGGAGAGCGGTTGCCACGTTTTGGCTTGACTTTTCTCGGCTCATAAGTAAAGATAACCAGCCGTTTGTAAGCATAAACGTTACTCAACTTTAAATAAAGAGCGCAAGTTATGAATGAAAAATTTGTAAAAACCCGTTCGGACCCGGACCCTGCCGCCTTTGCTTTGGGCGATGTTTCAGCTAAGCTTACGCCTTCCGCGATAGAAGCCCGTATCGCCGAAATCCGGATGGGCGATATCATAGTAAAGACCAAACCCGGCTCCGTTGTTAAGGTCCAGCAGACCCGCCACGAATTCCAATTCGGCACCGCGATTACAAATCGCCTTGCTGAAACCGATGTTGACGCCCTCAAAGGCAAAGATAGAAAAATGTTCCTCAAAACCTTCTCCGAAAACTTCAACTATGCCGTCCACGAAAACGCCCTCAAATGGTACGAGTGCGAAAAAAAGGCCGGCGTCGTCGATTATACCTTAGCCGACAGAATCTGGGAAATCTGCCGCGACCTCAACATACCTATGCGGGGACACTGCATCTTCTGGGAAATGGACGAGCACATTATGCCCTGGCTGAGAAACCTCGATAACGACCGGCTGCGTGCGGCAATCAACCGCCGCGCCATCGGCGTTACTAAACATTTCAAAGGCCGTATCGATGAGTTCGACCTCAACAACGAAATGGTGCACGGCGAGTTCTTCCGCCGCCGCCTCGGCTACGGAATCATCAACGAAATGGCTTATATGTCTAAGTTCGGCAACCCTGATATCATTCTCTATGCGAATGATTACGGAATCCTCGTCGATGGCGGTTATAATGCCCTCGTCTATTTCAAGCAAATCAAATACCTTCTCGAAAATGGCGTCCCCATCGATGGAATCGGAATGCAGGGACACTTCGGCTATTTCAATAAGTGGCTCACCCCCGCCGAGGAATTGCAGAGAACGCTCGACCAGTTTGCTGTCTTCAACCTCCCCATTAAAATCACCGAATGTGATTTCGATTACAAAGATGACAAAACAAAGGTCAATGAGCTTCGAAAATTCTTTACGATTCTCTTCGCGCACCCCAGCGTCGAAGCCATTGTATTCTGGGGCTTCTGGGCAGGGGCTATGTGGAGGCCTAATGCCGCCCTGTGGAAAAAAGACTGGTCAATCGCCCCCCTCGGCCGGGCTTATCGCGACCTCGTTTTTAACAAGTGGTGGACTAAAACTTCCGGAAAAGCCGACAAAAACGGAACATTCAAAACACACGCATTCTACGGCGATTATATAATCACCGCAAATGGACAGGAAAAGAAAGTAACTCTCCGCAAGAAGGATAAATCGATACAGGCAAATCTTAAATAACGATATTCTCTCGATTAGCCCCGGCAATCTTTTATCCGCCGAAGTCAACGTCGCTGAAACCAGTAGGAATTTTTTTATCGCCAGCGTAAAAGAACACGTATTAAAGTTAAACGTGGCGGCGGCAATACCGCCATTTCCTTCCACCGCGGCCGTTTTTTATTCAATGAATCTATGGACAGAATGGAGCAGGAGGATTGTTATGCCAGCAATAATTTAGCCCGCAATCAGCATCCGTATTGCAGGGCACGCAAGCTAGATAATCATCCATGCCGGTACATTGCCCGCTGAAGATGAGAAAGCCCTCTGTTACGAGGACTATTCCATTGTACACAACACTTACGGTCCAATTGCCCGGGGTTGAAGAGGGAACGTAACCGGAAATATACATCGTGTCCCAGAAGCAATATTCGCCTGTGACGCTGATATTCGTAGTATCTTTGAGATAGACCTGGCCATTCGGTTTACGCCATATCCATTGTATAACATCTCCGGGCGCAACATTATCGATGTCAACCCACACATTGGCCTGGGCGTCGCTTTTCACGAATGTGTAAGCGCTCGCAGGGGCTGTAGGACAAGTAAATGGAGGCAGAGCACTTGTCATCGTATCATCCATTAGAACGACTCCCGCCCCTTGCTGGACGGTAAATGTCTTCCCGGCTATGGTTATTGTCCCGGTGCGCCCATCGGTTCCATTATTTGCTGTCACAGAGTAGCCGACCGTCCCATTTCCATTGCCGCTTTTAATTGAGGTAACCGTGATCCACCCATCATTACTGGTTGCCGTCCAGGGACAGCCTTTAGACGTTGTGACGGTCACACTGCCGCTGCCGCTGTTTTCAGAAAAGCTCTTGGTACTTGGAGAGATTGCATAGTTGCAGTCAGCCATCGCAACGTCGAGCACCAATGTATCCAACTGTTTCCCGTCAAATCTTCTGAAGCCGTTTACCTCCGGCAAATTGGCTAACTGGTCGGCAACATCGCAACCGGACAATGAAGGATACTTCGCCAAAAGCGCCGCAAGTTGACCCGCGACTTGCGGAGCGGCAAAGGAGGTGCCGTCATACATCTCCGATGAAAAATGTGTATCAGGGGTAACACCGCATGACGGGGCGAAGACAGAAATCCCGGGCCCTTTATTGCTATTGTATGATTTCGAGGCCTCTGTTGGACTGCTGTGGTCTAATCCGCCTACTTTAACAAAATTGCATCCGACCACATTCGGGTCCGCCGGTATGTCATCAGTAAAGCCCTGATTTCCAGCCGATTTTACAAAAATAACTCTGTCGCCGAATTGTTGCTTCAGAGCCTGAGCAAGAAATTTGAAGTGCTTATACCAGAAGATTTCCGCTGCGAAGGGAGCCGATGAGCCGGAACCTATTGACGCATTAAGGACCACCTTTTTCCCAGGATTGGCCAGAACAAAATTTGCTGCTGCGGTCAGAATACCATGTGCATCCAAACCGCAAGTACTGGCAACACGCTTCACCTGCGAGGAAAGCGCTGAACCAACGGAATCCTTAAGGAACGCCTCGACCACCTCGCCGTGTGATTTTTTGCTGCCTGGCATGGGTTCACTGAAGCAATCAAGAATGCCAATCACAACGTTACTGGCTTTGGTTGGATAGACAAGTAAATTGTCAGCCGCAGCCCAATTGACTCCCTGAACACCGGTTCCAGAACATGTATCGTATTGAACAAAAAGGTTGGGGCCGGCATACAGAACCCCTGGGGAAGCTTCTAACAATGTAATCAGGTTCGACAATTGGTTGACGTCCTGCATCTCGATTTGTAACTCGTGAATGGATGGGATTTCGCCCACCACACTTGCGTTTGCGTCGCTTAGAATGGATGCGATAGCCATCATATCGTCGGTGGTGGCAGCGGAATCTAAGAATACTAACAATTGATCCGTCCCATCTTGGATTACGTTGCCGTCTGGAATGGTGACTTCCATCGGACCTTGTGGCGGACGACTGATCTCCGCATCGCATGTGAAGTAAGGAGCCTCGATCTCGAACAATAGATTGGTTCCGCTCGCTTTCGCGCCGAACCCAGTCGCTTTCCACAAAAAGTCCTTACCTAAATCTTGGTGTCCTTTCCCGGAAAAGGAGAACGACGTCCCCTTCAGATTCAGATTCGATTTACTTCCCACCTTACCGGTAGCAGTAATGGGAAGTGATATATCGCAGACCGTCGCCGTACCGAAGCCGCTGATAGCTCCTTTCAGACCATTGGTAAGAGTGAGATTTACGCTCGCAACCATGGGCGACGCCGTGGATACATCGAGCGTAAAGGTTCCTCGCCCCGGCGCAATAAGCCCTTTGCCGCTCGTCGTACCAGTGAACAAAGTCCCATGTAATGTACCCCTCAAGGTTAACTTGTCTGTATTTGAGGAAGCACTAAGTGAGAGACTTTGCAGTGATGCCGTGGATTTGAACTTGCCCGTTACGGCAAGTGTCTGCCCTCCGATTTCAAGTTGTCCGCTGACCGAACCCTTCGCGTCAGTTGAAATAGTTAAAGTTCCTTCCACAGAACCCGTCAGGTTGCTGACGCTTATGTGAAATGCTCCGTTCAAACAGATAGGCGCGAGCGGAATTTCCATAAGGTATTGACCGGCGGCAGGGGTTCCACTGAATTTCGAATCGACCGCCGCTTGGTATTTAACCAAGTCATTACCTGAAACACCGACTGCCAGCAGAGCGACTATCACAATAATTGACTTGAGATTTCTAACATGCATGACTTAATCCCCGCTTTCCCATATTACAAGCTCGGCTATACAATAGCCTATCAATCATTTGCTTCCCCAGGATTCGAATTTGACTATATTCTTTTGCTTATATCTGTCAAGAAAAAATCAAGGCTGCCTAAGTGAAAATGGTTCTAAAAAAATCAATCAAATGCGCAGGGGGGTAAGAGCAAAAATCTCGAAGCGACCTGTCCGCCATAGCCCCCAGGCGACGGCGGAAGCGCAGATCCCCGCATAGCCTGCCCTCCGTAGTTTCAACGAAGGAGGGTCGTTAGCGGGGACCCAGTACAGGGGACCCACTTCCAAAAAACCAAGTTCTCAAATCCCAATTCCAAAAACCCTTACGTTTATAAAATGCTCGTAGTCCTTTCGATTAGTCAAAAGGACTAGAACAATAAAAGAATACCTAACTATCTTAGGTATTCCCCTCTGT
>CAIYOL010000399.1 GCA_903927855.1 uncultured Planctomycetota bacterium | reverse complement strand
TGTTCTGGGCGTATGATGATACTGTTGAACCCGGGAAGTACCGGTACAGAATTCGGTTGGGTGTTTTTAATCCTATAGCGGGGACAAATCAGTTCAGCGAGCAGGACAAATCGTTGAAGAGCAACGTTATTTTATGGAGCGAGTTTTCTGACGTAACAGAGATTGTGAATATTCCTGGAAAGTTATACTTCTTCCCGCGTGAGATACAGGAAGCCACAAAAGCCGTAACAGTGCAGGTCTCCATGTATGTGTTGGGTTATTGGTACAGTAGGGACTTTACGGTCAAACAGGGAGAACTTATTGGCAAGGTTGGTGAATACAAGATTACGGATGATGAAGAAAGCAGGAAAGTTACGGTACCGCCGACGGTTGATTATACTACCGGCGCAGTTGTGGTCGATATTGTACCTGTAACTGATTGGTCGGGCGGTAACAACCTGCATGTCAATCATTTTTTTGACCTGCTTTATAGTTTCAATGGAAAGGACATTGAGCGTCGGTCTATTAAATCAAGGTATTGGACCGAAGAATTGCAGAACAAGTTTAATGAAATCAAAAAATACGAGAAAGAACAGAAAGAACCTTTGCGAGATTGGGTCGGCAGAGCGGGTGGAGGCGTACGTGTTCCACCAGCAACGGGTGAGGGAAGTGGCAGTGGAGGTGGGGAAGGGGGGCTCTTCGCGCCGTGATTAGATAAGGCCTCCCGGTTGCTAAGGGCGTATTTTAATCGGTAACAATTAAAAAAGGCCGACTTTTTCAAATCGGCCTTTGAAAAATCCATTAAAAAATCAAAAACAGGATTTTGTTCCTATAGGGATTTTACGATAGCCCAGCGAAACTTGGCTGATGCGCTGCGGGGATTTGAGTGAATTTCTTCGAATTGCGGTACTATCGCCTCCTCAACCGCCGACTGGTATATGCCGTTCCTGACACCATCGCGAAACGAGTGCTTGACAAGGCGGTCTTCACCGCTGTGAAAACTTATTATCCCTATTCGCCCGCCCGGACGCAGGCAGTATGGTGCAACTCTTAAGAGTTCCCTTAAGCAGCCCAGCTCATCATTGACTAATATCCGCAGCGCCTGGAAGACCAGCGCAGCAGGATGCAGCGAATTGGATTTTGAAGTTCGGCGCTCCTGGCGCCAGATTTTCTTAATAATGCCCTTGGCGTCAAAAATCAAATCAACTAACTGCGATGTCTGCGTAATCACATGCTCAGAGCGCTGCGTAACTATATTGTGGGCAATTTTCTGATGGTCAGATTCATCCGCCAGCTCCAAAAACGCCTCGGACAGTTCCTCTTCGCTGAGACTATTGAGCAAATCCGCTCCGGTTTGCTTTAGTCGGTCGTCCATACGCATATCCAGCGGCCCTTCGTTTTTATAGCTCATCCCTCGCTCCGGATTATCTATTTGCATGCTCGAAACGCCGAGGTCGGCAAAAATAATGTCACAGCCGTCGAGGTTCTCTTTTTTCAGCACCTTGCCTATCCCTGCGAAGTTGCTCCGATGGAAACTCACAGGCACGCTCTCTCCGCTTAACCTGCTTCGGGTGCGTTCGAGTTCGGTGTTATCGACATCTAAGGCAATCAATTTACCGCTCGGCCCTATGTGCTTGATAAACTCCGATGCATGTCCCCCGTAGCCGATGGTGCAGTCGACTATTATCTCGCCGCTCTTTGGCTTCAGGTATGCTATGACCTCTTCTACCAGAACAGGAATATGACTGCCTGCCGGCGTCTTCCCCTTTGCTCGCAGATGTTCCCTTATCTCCGGGTAGGCCGTGATGTTGTGCTCTTTATATTTTTCCTCGAAGTTTTTAGGGTGTGTTCCGCTGTATCTCCGCCGCCGTTGGTGCTTCAGTGGCTGCTCATCGCCATTACCGGATTCGTCAAACGCATTCATTTATTTAGCCCCCCGACGTGTCGCGAGGTTGCTTTTTGCTTATTCATTTCCATGCCTATTAACATATGCGATTCTTGCATGCAAACTTTTCTCATCGAAGCAGAATCTTTTATCATACCCTTCTCGTCCACACCCTTCCCTTAAATCCGTTTTTTTGTAACGCGACACGCCCGGCGTTCTTGTAATAACCCACAACAACATCCGCTTCTATAATCGCGTTTCTTACAATCTCTTTCTCTCTTCGACCTAATCTTACCGCCGCCCTCGTTAAATTCCCAACGTTGCTTTTCTTCAATGCAATATTTTCTCCACGCACTTCTCCGTCTGCAACGAAACCCTTTGAATCTCCCTGCAACCATGTTCCGTATGTCGTCCACGTAACCATATATTCAACTGTCTTCGCCATATTTATATTTTAACCCCAAACCGCTGGCCCTGCCAGCGGTGTATAGAGCCCCGGCCTCCCAACTTTTTGCATCTACGCTGATTTTCTTTCATAATTTTGTAATCTCCATAAATGATAAAGTATAATTTTGGCACGCACCCACATTCGAACACGGAACAATGTTCTTACCCAATGCGGT
>CAIYOL010000398.1 GCA_903927855.1 uncultured Planctomycetota bacterium | reverse complement strand
CGGAATCGTCAGGAGACGCTTTGCCGAATAACCCAGCCGCGGCAAAGATTTCAATAGTCCCTGCGTATACGGATGCAAAGGTTCTGAAAAAAGTTTTTGCGAATCGGCTGACTCCACTATTCTCGATGCATACATCACCGCAACATCGTCGGCCCGTTCAGCCACCACGCCCAAATTGTGCGTTATCAGCAAAATGCTCATCCCGATCTGCTCCTGCAGCTCGTCTAACAAATCCAGTATCTGTGCCTGAATTGTCACATCCAGGGCAGTTGTCGGCTCATCGGCTATCAACAATGCCGGCCTACAGCTTATCGCCATAGCTATCATAACCCGCTGCCGCATTCCACCCGACATCTGATGCGGATACTCGTGTACCCGCTGTTGAGGGTCTGCGATGCCCACCTTTTGCAGCATCTCAACCGCATCTGCCCAAGCCTGGTCTGCACTTTTTCTCTGGTGGAGCTCAATGGCCTCAACAATCTGATCGCCCACTGTATAGACCGGATTGAGACTGGTCATCGGCTCCTGGAAAATCATAGCAATTTTATTTCCACGAATGGCACGCATTCGCTTCTCGCTGAGTTCAAGCAGATTTCTATTACCAAACATAATCTTCCCGGCAACAATCGTCCCCGGCGGAGAAGGCACCAATCGCATAATCGAAAGCGCGGTAACGCTTTTGCCGCAGCCGCTTTCACCGACCAGTGCAAATGTTTGCCCCTGTTTTATAGAGAGGGAGACGTCCTGCACGGCGTGTGCAACACCCCGCTCGGTGAAAAAATCGACACAAAGCCCTTTAACTTCCAACAGTTTGCTTTTGTCAGTCATTAAGCTTGCCTCAAACGCGGGTCAATCGCATCCCGCAGGGCCTCACCAACAAGGTTATAGGCCAGAACGGTAAAGAATATCGCCAGTCCCGGAAAAAGTGTGAGCCACCACAGGAACCTTCCGGTTGTACTTACACCCAAGCTTAGTATTTGTCCCCAACTCGGCGTCGGCGGCGCAACACCAAAACCTAAAAAGCTAAGCGCCGCTTCAATGAATATGGCGCCGGCAATACCAAATGTAGCGTTGACCAGCACCGGCGCAATCGCGTTTGGCAGCATATGCCTGAAGAGAATGCTTCGCAGAGGCAGGCCCAACGATACGACCGCCTGAACGAAATCCTGCCCGCGCAGTTTCAGAAATTCGGCACGGACGAATCTCGCGTCGTCGGTCCACGTAGTCAGACCAATAATGAGCATTATGTTAAACAGGCTGCGGGGAAAGAATGCGACAATGGTTATGATTAGGAAAAAGACGGGCACGGCCATCATAATTTCAACTAAGCGCATACCGAGGAAGTCAGCCTTGCCGCCTGAATAACCAAGTATCGCACCTATTATTATTCCTATGATGCTCGATATGCCTACGGCAACGAAACCGACGGATAGCGAAATTCTGCTGCCGTGAATGAGCCGGCAGAGAACGTCCGAGCCAACGTCGTCGGTACCAAGCCAGTGCTGCTTATTCGGCGGCTGCTCACGGACCTTCAAATCGGTCCTGCCGTAGCCATAAGGCACGGGGGCAAAGACGGCACCGGACGCCTTTCCTGAAGCAACCATCGACTTGTAGTCGGTAGCGTCAAGCCAGCGAGGTATGAAAACGTAAAGTAGCGTTATACCAACGATGATAATGAGCGTGTTGATAAAAACCTGCCGCCAGAGAACACCTGAACGGATTGAGGGGTCAATACGTTTGCGATTCCGGCAGATAAGCAGGATTTGAATCAGGCCGACTGTCGCAGCCAGAAAAATGCTGTAATCGGCAGCGTCAAGATTTCTAAAAAGCGGGTAGTGCTGCTGGCCGTCAATTCTGATGACAAAGGGTTTGTCATTTGCGATGAATGGGGCGAATATCGCCAGCAAAAAAAGCAAGACTATAAAGCCCAGCCAGACGACGATGAATTTATTCTTGGTGAACTCATGCCAGACCATCTCACCGTATGAAGTACCCCACTCTTTGTGCTGTTGATTCGGTTTAGTCATAACAATCACTCTACGGATTCAAAACTGATTCGCGGGTCAACTATAGCGTAAGCAATATCAGCCAGCAGCAAGCCGATTAAATTCAGAAAGCCGGCTATGGTTGCGACGCCCATAACAACATTGTAATCACGAGTCGTTACCGCCTCAAAGGCAAGCAGTCCCATACCTGAAACGCTGAAGATTCTCTCTATTATGATGGAGCCGCCGAACATCGCGGGCAATAACGTAGCCATAATAGTAATGACCGGAATGATGCTGTTTCGGAAGGCATGTCTGAATATAACAGCCCAGTTAGAAAGCCCCTTGGCCCTTGCGGTACGGACGTAGTCGGCGCGAAGATTATCGAGCATACCAGCTCTGACCTGCTTTGTCAGATATGCGAAACCGGCGTATGTGAGACAAAAAACAGGCAAAACCAGGTGCCACAACCGGTCGGAAAGCCAAAGAAAAAAAGGAAACCGCTCAGCGTCATTGCTGGACAGCCCCGCCGGCGGAAACCAGTTAAGCGGCGGCCCACACAGATAGCCGATGAGCATCTGGCCTACCCACATCGAGGGCAACGACCACAACATCAGCAACATCACTGAGCTTACGCGGTCGAGGAACTTTTTGCGCCCCACAGCCGACAGAATACCCATAGGGATAGAAATGGCGTAAATAATTATGAAAGATATCAGATTCAACGTCAGTGTTATGGGCAGACGTTCCTTGATAATGTCAATAACCGGTCTATGGTGCTTGATTGAGTCGCCGAAGTCAAGACGGGCGACCCTGCCAATCCATATCCCGAACTGGGTATAAACGGGTTTATCGAGGCCGTAGAGCCGCATTCGAGCCGCCCGGACATCTGCAGCACGCTGGGCATCCATCATTCCGCCCGGCCCCATCGCCAGGCTGACCGGGTCGCCTGGCGCCATCCTGCTGATGGCAAACACGACAATGGTAATACCCAAAAGCGTGGGTATCATCAAAAGCAAACGTCTAACGATATATGTTGTCATTTATATTTTTGAAGCTCTTTAGGAACATACCACTCGCGTTCGTCTACGCCAAGCTTGTGAATTATCACGTTATGAAAACGCTTGTCGAGGAACCGCTGCTCAGGCCGGGTGTAAATAAAGGTATATGGCTGCTCTTCATGTAATATGCGATGAAACTGATGATAGAGTGCGTTTCTCTTGTCCGGGTCAAGGGTCTGTCTTGCCTGCTCTATAAGAGCATCGGCCTGCGGATTGTTGAAGCCTACGTAGTTTGAGCCCTTCTGTCTTTGCGATGAATGCCAAATCTGATAAGGGTCTTCCTCGACGTTGCCGCCCCAAGCCATACTTACGGCGTCAAATTCCCTGTCCTTAACCTTTTGGGAAAAAACCGACCATTCATAAGGGTCAAGTATGACTTCTATTCCGGCGCCGGCGGCAGCATCCTTGACTAATTTGGCGATTTGCTCATGCAGCGCCAAATCGGCGGCAATCATATATTTGAAACGGAACGGTACGCCGTTTTTGTCGCGTATGCCGTCGCCGTCGTGGTCAATCCAGCCCGCCTCGTCGAGCAGTTGTTTCGCCTTTTCGGGGTCGTATGGCCAGGGTTTGATATTAGGGTCGGTCTGTTTGCCGTATATATAAAAATTCCCCGTGGGAATCTGTGCCTCGGGATTTCGCAGGATATGGTCCTTTATGGCCTGCCTGTCAACAAGATGAGTCATTGCGAGACGAACCTTTTTATCCGCGAAAAATGGTCTCGCCTCGTTCCAGCCAATCCAGAAATAACCGGTATTGCTCGCGTCCCAATATGACAGGCAATAGAAATCCTTTTTGAAATTCTCGTCATTAACCTTCTCGGCATACTGGTCTGGAACAGGTCTTATATAGTCAACCTGGCCCGACAGCAGCGCCTGAAGCTCGGCTGTTGTGTTAGTAATGAACGTGAAAACTATTTTTTTTACCTTTGGCTTTGGCCCCCAATAATTCTCGTTTCGCCGCAGGACAATCTGCCTGCCTACATCCCACTTTTCAAAAATATAAGGCCCAGTGCCGACGGGATTGCTTCTTCGTTCATTGAATTCGCGTGCCTCCTTATATTTGTAAATATGCTCGGGATAAATGGTCATGCCGCCCAGATAACCGAGCGAGAGGAAATACACCCTTTTCATATAAAACTTGATTTCCTTGTCGTTGATTTTCTCGTAGTGGTCTACGTCACGGAAATAATTGGCGTACACAGCGGCATCGACATTTGGGTCTATTATTGTATTGAAGGTAAATATGACATCATCCGTGGTAACAGGATGACCATCAGAAAACCAGATGTTGTCTCTTAGCTTAAAATAAATTTCAAGTCCGTCATCGGAAATGGAAAACTTCTCTGCAAGTCGGCCTCTGTACTTGAAATCGTCCGGCTCGTATTCGAGCATTGACTCAAATATATTACCCGTCACTATCCAGCGTGAGCTCCACTCAGAAATAGCGAGAAAATCGCACAAAGTAGCCGGTTCGCCTTCAAGGTTACGAATTATCCAGTCGCCCTCGTCGCCGGGATATTTCCGGAAGATTGACGATTTGTCCGCAGGCGGTTCTTCCGTGCGATTGGCCGGGGCTGAGGGGGCACTTTCAAGGCGGTCAATAAGGACATTCAGTCGTTTATAGAGGCGGTCAGACTGAACCATAGAAAGAAGCTGCAAAAGTACGATTACGAATAAAAACAAAAACAGAAAAAACTTGAATAAGCCGGACTGTCCGTTCATAACGTTACTCCCAACCCAGAAATTTCTAATTCCCAACTTTACTTATACCGCCGTTGTTCTTCAGGGACGCACCACTGATGACTTACAGATTTTAACACTTTCGAAACATTTATCAACCAAATGAAAAATCGGTTGGATAAATAAAAACGTATAGGTTTGGTCTGCGTGTGAAATCCTATGAAGCTTACGACAAAGCTTATTTACCCCTTACGCACGCTCCGTGCGTGTTTAATTATCAGTACTTGTCTTGGACTTTGCCGAAGCCGAAGGAGTTAATTCTTTGGGCGGCTCAGGCAAAACAAGCGGTGCAGTACGCCTGCTGCCATCCGGGTTCTTGCCGTAGTCAAAGTTAAGCTTCAACGGCAATTGGCCGGCTCTTGTCTCATCCCCAAGCAGTCTGTCGTGTTCCTGCAAAAGGGCCTTGAAATCACCCTGCTCGACAGCATTCTTCACTACCGATTGCGTTACCTTCAAACGCTTGCTGATATACGACATTTCCGTCTCAACCAATACCGAAGCCAGTTGACTCTTCTGAGTATCACTTAGAACATCACGCCCCTTAACATATCTTTGTATCGCGTACGAATATAATTGCCCGAAACGGCGAGCAACCTCGGGCTTGCTTGTACTCTCCGCGGGTATTTTACTATCGAGCAATCTTAAAATGTCACCATCCAAAAGCTCATACTCGACCTTCCAGCTTTCATATCTTTTTATCCGCATATCAGCTATCTGCAGCAGCAGATCTTCTCCTTCCGGAATAGCCACTTGAGCCGCGAATCCCGCTATCAAAGCTAATGTTTCAGGACTGCTGCTCTCAACCACCTTTTTTAGTTGCTCTGTGATTTTCCCGGCCAGTTCCAAATTGGCGGCTCCTCCGGAATTCAACTTGGCCGTGACACCGGGGTTGGTAACAGAATGAACCGCCCAGTACCGAATGGCACTATCCTCATCATCAAGCCACTTCATAGCCAAATCTGCCAACCGCGGGGCTTCTAAGGAATCTGCCAGAATAAAAAGATTAAGAATTATTTTGAACCTATATTCTGCCGGCGTTAATGTTTTCGCTGCTTCAAGCGCATTAGATATGTATTTACGGGCCGACTCAGAAAATTGTTCCTCATACTGGGCTTTGGCGCTATCCTTGCTGGAACTGCTGCGGGACGAAATTACCGTGCGAATCTTTGTAATAGAGGTGAAATCAACGGTTTTCACCAATTCGTCTACCGTATCAGCAACAAACTTGTCGATAACCTGCAAATCTCCATCCTCAAGCACCGCCTTATGGCAACATACGTCAATCTCGCGGGTATCGACAGCGACGGCCCCCGAATTTAACACTGAAACCCAAAATGCCACCAAAACACCAAAAATCTTCCATTTACCATTCATTATTCCCAACATCCTCAAAAGCAATTATCTTTCCTGATAGTCCCCCCTACAATCCCATTAATGGTACCTTTGAAACCATCATCTGTCAAGTTAATTTGAACCATTTATCCTACACTCGTCCTGAAGGTCGCATTTCTCTACAATATTCTCAGTAGTCGCTGTCGCACAAGCCGGAAATTGCCTATAATAATATTCAAGAACCTAAAACTGTTTAAGGGTTTTCCAAATGCCCGAACTGTCAGTAAAACTCACTCGCACAGACCCTTTGAGACTCCATATTGAGCGTCGTGGTCAAATGGTAACAGATGCGACGATTTTCGCCTCAGAGTCCATCAGCCTCGAACCGGAGGCAGTTCGCCAGCTTTGTGATGCCGCCTCTTTGCCGCCGGCAAAGAAGGTCCTCGCCACCGCTGATATCCACGTCGGCTTCGGCATACCAATCGGCGCCGTTTTGGGACTGGAAGAGGCCATTATGCCCGCTGCCGTCGGATACGATATAAACTGCGGCATGCGGCTCTTACGCACACCTTTTTCCAGAGGCAGTATCGACACCGACAAAATCGCCCTTTCCATCGCCAGAGACATCCCACTCGGCGAAGGCAAATCCAACCTTATATTAGACAAAACAGGGCTTGAGGCCGTTGTTAATAAGGGCGTGGCCTCAATACCAACGCTCGCGCAAAGAAGCAGTCACCTGGCCTGGGAGGCATTCGACCCCGATGAATTTGCCGATGACCTCAAAAGAATAGAAGAAAACGGCTGCCTCCCCAGCGACCTCGCTGCAGTGCCTGGCCTGGCAATAGAGAAAGGGGCCGCTCAGCTCGGAACGCTTGGCGGCGGAAACCATTTCATCGAAATTCAGTATGTTCAGCAGATTTTCGACCAGCTTTTAGCAAAAACCTTCGGCCTTTTTAAGGACCAAATTGTTGTAATGATACACTCAGGCTCCCGCCGGTTTGGCTATGAAATAGCCGACCAGTATATGAGCATCGCAGCTCAAAGGCCGGATATGACCGAACGAAAAAAAATGCTCTCCTATCTGCCGACCGACTCCAACGCCGGTAAAAACTATATCGCCGCAATGGCTGCAGCCGCCAACTTCGCATTTACCAATCGCCACATTATGGCCCTGCTTGTAAGACGATGCTTCAACAGGATGTTCGGCCCAACGCCCCTGCAGCTTGTCTATGATGTCGCTCACAACATGGCAAAGTTTGAAACACACGAAGGCGAGCAGTTATGGGTCCACCGAAAAGGCGCCACCCGCGCCTTCGGACAAAAACGCATGACAGATACCATTTTCGACAAAACCGGTCAGCCCATAATAATCCCAGGCTCAATGGGCACTGCAAGTTATTTACTGGTCGGAACCGGCAATTCCGAAGAATCTCTCTGCTCGGTCAATCACGGGGCAGGCAGGGTTATGAGTCGCACCGCTGCACTGGGAAAATCCCGCAGAGGCAGAAACGTCTCCCCTGCTCTTATTAGCGATGACCAGTTCAAACGTAGTATGGAAGGTATAAAGCTCATCACCGCTGACAAACACAAAATAAAGGAAGAAGCGCCGGGCGCTTATAAAGACATTGACGAGGTCGTGCGGATTGTTATCAAATGCGGCTGGGCCAAGGCCGTCGCCCGAACAGTCCCGCTGGCCGTCCTAAAAGGCTAAGATACCCTCCCATCCACTTTGGCATAAAACACCCCTCCTAAAATTAATTTTTCTCTGTAAAAATACAGCAAAAACTATTACTATATTACCGTATGTTCGCTGGCTCAATAGCTCGATACAGTTGAATTTTGGAAGGTAAAAAAATGGCTTTCACAAGACGAAGCGTAGTTTTTATAACTTCATTGGCTGTATTGTTTTTTATCACTGGCTGCCCAAAGGTTTCGCCTGAACCTGCCAAACACTCGCTTGTTTCTTTTCATGACAAGTGTGCCGACATCTTGAAAAACTACGTTGACGATAAGGGAATGGTTAATTATAAAACGCTCAAACGAAAGAAGCCGGAGCTTAACCAGCTTCTCGATGAATTCGCTAAACTTGACCCTAATGAATATAATTCCTGGTCCAAAGAGGACAAAATCGCCTTCTGGCTTAACGCATATAACATAAAAATGCTCAAAATAATCACCGACAACTATCCCATCGAGTCCCAGCGAATACTTCGTGTTTTATGGGGGCCTGACAGCATCAGGCACATCGACGGTATATGGGACAAATACAAATTTATCGTAATGGATGAGGAATTCACCCTTAAAGAAATTGAACAGCGGTTTTTCCGTAAAGAGTTTGATGAACCGCGGGTATTCTTCGCCATATCCTACGCCAGCCTTTCCGGCCCGCCTTTGCGTAATGAGCCGTATTACGGATACAGGCTATACGAGCAGCTGGATGACCAGGCCAAAAAATTCCTATCTAACCCACTCGCATTCAGAATAGACAGAGAAAATAAAATAGTCAATCTTTCCGCCATCTTTCACCCAACCTGGTATGGAGAAGAATTTATCAATAAATACGGCACAGACAAAAAATTTAAAGACCAGCCGCCGTCCGTCCGGGCCGTCTTAAACTTCGCTACAAATTATATCTCTGAGCAGGACCTGCTTTTCCTTGAAAAGGAAAATTATTCCGTTAAATATATAACATATAATTGGACTCTTAACGATAGTTCACCGTCCATAAACAACCAACAATAGACTACTAAAAGGATAAACCACAAATGGCAAAAAAATCTGCTTACAGCAATCCTAACTGTGACACCGGCAAATATCTTTTCACCAGCGAATCCGTAACTATGGGCCATCCCGACAAGGTGGCAGACCACATATCTGATGCAATCCTCGACGCAATGCTCGCCCAAGACCCCAAAAGCAGGGTCGCCTGTGAAACTATGGTCAAAAATGATATGGTCATAGTCGCAGGCGAAGTCACAACAAAAGCGATTGTTGACATCCCCGCGGTCGTCCGCGACACAATAAAGAAAATCGGTTACACCGACCCCGATATGGGCTTCGACTTCGAGAATTGTGCCGTCGTCGTCGGCCTCGATAAACAAAGCCCCGACATCTCACAGGGCGTCACTGAAGGCACCGGTCTGCATAAAGAGCAGGGCGCAGGCGACCAGGGACTGATGTTCGGCTACGCCTGCAGAGAAACACCGGCTCTTATGCCAATGCCCATTCAGCTTGCGCATCTGCTGACCATTCAGCTCGAAAAAATGCGCCAAAACGGCAAACTTCCCTGGCTGCGACCGGATGGCAAAAGCCAAGTAACGGTCGAATACGAAAACGGTAAACCTTTACGTATTCACACCATCGTAATAGCCACCCAGCACGACCCAACTATCACCTATAAACAATTGCGTAAGAAAATCATCGAAAAGGTCATTTTGCCCGTCCTGCCAAAACACTTTATTGACAAAAACACCATATACCACATCAACGCAACCGGCCGCTTCGTCATAGGTGGTCCAAAAGGTGATTGCGGCCTAACGGGGAGAAAAATCATCGTTGATACTTACGGCGGACAAGGACATCACGGCGGAGGCGCCTTCAGTGGAAAAGACCCCACTAAAGTCGACAGGACTGCAAGCTATATGGCCAGGTACATCGCTAAGAACATCGTCGCAGCAGGCCTTGCCGATATTTGCGAAATTCAACTATCATACGTCATTGGCTACGCTGATCCGCTTTCGATTTATGTTAATACCCACGGTACCGCAAAAATCAGCGAAAATAAAATCAGCCGAACCGTTCGAAAACTTTTCCCGCTAACGCCCAAGAGTATGATTACCCATTTGAAGCTCGCCAGGCCGATTTATGCGGAAACCTCGCACGGCGGACATTTCGGCAGAAAAGGCCCCAACTTCACCTGGGAAAAAACTGATATGGTAAAAAAACTTCGAAAAGCCGCAGGGATGTAACACAAATAAAGCAGCAAAAAAATCCGTCACAATAAAAAAAGCCCGACACCTGTCGGGCTTTTTTTAATGCTTCTGCCTGAATTCTAATGTTTGAAATGCCGTTTACCGGTAAAGACCATCGCAATTCCGTGCTTGTCCGCGGCGGCAATTACTTCATCATCTTTATTTGAGCCGCCCGGCTGGACTATGCATGCCACGCCCGCCGCTGCGGCGTTTTCAATATTATCCGGGAACGGGAAAAACGCATCTGACGCCAGCACACAACCTTTCGCCTGGTCGCCTGCGTGCCTGTACGCAATCAGCCCGGACTCGACTCGGTTCATCTGTCCGGCCCCGGTACCTAATATCTTCCTGTCCTTAACAAGCACTATCGTATTGCTTTTGGTATGCTTTGCTACAAGCCACGCAACTCTCAAATCCTCAAGCTGCTCTTTTGTGGGCTTCGCTTTCGTCGGATACTTCAGCACCTCCGGCTCCCACCCTGCCAAATCCCGCTGTTGCAAAAGTAATCCCCCGATAACGCATCGAACATCGAACTCGCCGCAGTCAATCCTGGCCCTGTCGATTGCCCCGGTCTTCATCAGCCGCACTCTGTTGCCCCAGCTCTTCAATGTTCTGATTATATCAATTGCTTGCTGCTCAAATTCCGGTGCAATGATTACCTCTGCAAAAAATCCGCTGGCCCCTTTGGCCTTGCCGAATTTGCCGTATGATTCCATAATCGTCTGTGCCAGTTTGGCATCCACTTCCCTATTCAGCGCAATGATACCCCCGAATGCGCTTACCACGTCGCCTTCGTATGCTTTTCGATATGCCTCGCAGATATCATCATCGACCGCACATCCGCACGGGTTGAGGTGTTTGACAACAACCGCCGCTGGCTCTGTGAATTCCTTCACCAGCTCAAATGCAGCGTTCGAATCCAGAAGATTATTAAAGCTTATCGCCGTCTCTACTTCTGCTATACCGGCGCTGCTGATTGATGTCTCGCCGCTGGCTGGCAGTTTATAAAATGCCGCGCTCTGATGTGAATTCTCGCCGTAACGCAGTTCCCGCTCTTTTCTCACAGCAATTGTTACCTTTTCCGGAAACTTCACTCCTGCTTTGCCATTAAGATATTTCGCAATCGCCGCATCGTATGACGCCGTCATCCCGAAGGCGACCCTCGCAAAATCGCTGCGCAGCTCCTCGCTCACCGCCCCCTTGTTCGCCTTCATCTCATTGATGACCCTCTCATACTGCCCCGAATCAGTGACAACCGTTACGAATTTATGGTTCTTCGCGGCTGAGCGAATCATACTCGGCCCGCCGATATCTATATTTTCAATTGCCTCTTCCAACGTGCAGTCCGGCTTCGCGATTGTCGCCTCAAACGGATAAAGATTCACGCACACCAAATCTATCGGCTCAATACCGTGCTTCTTCATCGCTGCCTTGTGTTCACTTTTATCGCGAAGGCCAAGCAATGCCCCGTGTATCTTCGGATGAAGCGTTTTTACGCGGCCGTCCATCATCTCCGGAAAACCCGTAACCGACTCAATACCAACAACACTCACGCCTGCTTCGCCCAGTTTATTAGCCGTCCCGCCGGTGCTGATTATCTTAACACCCATTTCGCTTAGCTTCTTTGCAAAATCAATAACACCTCTCTTTTCGGAAACACTTATCAACGCCATCTTAATTTTCACATCCATTTGCACTTCTTCCTTTCAAAAACTTTTAAACTTGCAAGCCTATGGCTTATTACAATTTGCAGCTTACGTAACTTACCACACCTCCAAGTGTGCCGGAACACAAAAACACCCTCAATATTTGATGGGTTGTAAACAGGCAATTCGTCCTTGTTTATCTGCAATATAGATTCTCGAATCCGCCACATTGGTCACATAAATCGAAACGCCCGACAAATCTACCGTATGTATCTGCTTTGCTTTCTTATTGTCCATTACTATCAGCGTCCCCGCCTTCGTAATCACGTATGACTTGCCTTCCGACTCAGCCAGCAATTCAACACCATCGGCCATCTGCCAAATACGCTCGTGGCTTTCTTTATCTATCGCTATCAAACCTTCATCGCGAACATATTGATAAACAACCCCGGCAGTAACCTGCGGGCCCTTCTCAAGCTTCGCTCCGGTCTGATACTTCCAAACAAACTTCCCGGTCCGTGCGTTAAGCCTGTAAATGTTCGTATCTCTGCTGGCAACGAACAGCGAATCTCCGTCTCTTACAATCGGCAAGGCAATACCGCCGGCAGCATCAAATTGCCACAACCGCTTAGACTTATCAGGCATGATACTTATCACATTACCATCATCGGTGGCAAAGATAGCAGAATTCTCATCGGCAACAATCGAAGTAATCATCGAATCGCTCTCAGCAGCCACTTCAAAAACCTGGATCTTGTCTTTTGAACGTAACACATGCATACGCCTGTCAGTACCACCAACATAAAAGTATGAGCTGTTGCGGGTAGCAGGACAAGTTACACCAAATCTCAGACGTTTGGCGCTTCGTTCCGTGCCGGATGTCACCCTCTCCTACCTGTGCTACGCCGTCAGCTCATCGGCCGATCTCCCCGCGATCACCATCGAGCCGCAAGGCCGCCGCACACATCTGCAACTGCACGCCGGCCAAATCCAGGGCTTCTTTAACATTCCGGTCGATCATCTTTTCGCTGCCCCCGGGTTATTGGAGCATATTCGCAACCGTTTTCGGGACCCTCTGG
>CAIYOL010000397.1 GCA_903927855.1 uncultured Planctomycetota bacterium | reverse complement strand
TGCTTTGGCCGGCAAACCTCTGCTCGGCATCTGCGTCGGCTACCAGATGCTTTTCGACAAAAGTGTCGAATACGGCCCACACAAAGGTCTCGGGCTGGTAGCAGGCAATGTCGTCCCCATCCCTTCTTCGCAGACCGTCCCCCATATGGGCTGGAACCTCGTAAAACTCCCCGAAGATATGGATTTGTTCGCGCACCTTCCGAAAGAGAAACATTTCTATTTCGCGCACTCTTTTTACGCCGATGTTGCCGACACCGCCGCCAAAATTGCTTATACCGACTATGGCTTCCAGTTGCCTGCCTCAGTCCAGAAGGGCACTATTTACGGCACCCAGTTCCACCCGGAAAAAAGCGGCCCGGTAGGCCTGAAAATTCTCGAAAATTTCTCCCAAATTTGCCGGAGGAAAACTGCCTGATGCTTGCAAAAAGAATTATTCCTTGTCTCGATGTTAAAGACAACCGCGTGGTTAAGGGCGTTCATTTCTTGAACCTCCGCGACGCAGGCGACCCCGTCGAGCTTGGCAAAAGATACAGCGATGAAGGCGCCGATGAATTGGTCTTCCTCGACATCACCGCCACAATTCGCTCCCGCAAAACAATCGTCGACCTCGTCGAAAAAGTCGCCGAAAATGTCTTTATTCCTTTCACCGTAGGCGGCGGCATCAGCTCAGTTGACCAAATCGACCAGCTTCTCCGCAGCGGTGCCGAAAAATGCTCCGTCAATACCGCTGCCGTCCAAAATCCGAACTTGCTCACCGAGGCCGCCCAGCGTTTCGGGAACCAGTGTATCGTCCTCGCCATCGATGCCCGCCGCTCGAAAGACAGAAAGGGCCATTGGCAGGTCACCGTAAAAGCTGGCTCAGAACCTACCGACCTTGACGCCGTTGAATGGGCAATCAAAGCCGAAAAGCTCGGCGCAGGTGAGATATTGCTGACCAGTATGGATGCTGATGGCACTAAGACCGGCTACGATAACGAGTTGAACAAGGCCGTTTCCGACGCCGTTAATGTCCCCGTAATAGCATCAGGCGGGGCAGGGGAGCTTGAGCACCTCTATGATGCCATCGTCCAGGGCGGCGCAGACGCCGTCCTTATGGCCTCTATCACGCACTTCGAAAACTACACCATCAACCAGATGAAAGAATACCTCGCCTCCCGCGGGATACCTGTGAATCTATAATGATAAAAAAAGAAAGCCCCGCGGCTTCGCGGGGCTTTTGGTTTTTCAACGCTTTACTCTAACTCATCCCGGAACCACGTTGGTCGCACATGGGCCTTTTTTGCCCTGGCCGACCTCGAACTCGACCTTTTGGCCTTCATCTAATGATGCGTAGCCGTTGGTCTTTATTTCCGAATGATGGACGAACAAATCTTCGCCTCCGTCATCCGGAGAAATAAATCCGTAACCCTTGCTTGCGTTAAACCATTTTACTGTACCTGTACTCACTTGTGTTCTCCTGGGCCTTTTTACAGGCCTTCAAAAAATAATATCTCTCCATACTTTTTTAATGGGGGCATACTCTTGAGAGATGAAAGCTTACGACCCCTTTTCTCGCTCTATTAGAACATATTTCGTCCTATTAGAGCATAATAATTAAAATATGCAACAAATAAATGTCATTTTACCCAAAAAAATACAGCCCCCCAATCTCATCAAAACTCCGAAACCCGCTTTTTCCGCCAAATCAACGGATTATTTAACCTCCACCGATGCCTGCGGATTGAACGGATTGGTCCTGATGGCCAGAGAAAATAGATATGGGTAATTGCTCTTAAGGTGCTCCATATAAGATAGCCATTCACGTACAAGCAGGCCGTAAGCCCTCTTAATGTCCCCGGCTAAATGGGCGTAGTCGGTATCCGGCAGGCCCTTGACACTTTCTCTGTGCGACAGTTCTTCTGCCAGATGGAACACCGCCCAGAGTAGTTCCGTGAACTCCTCGTGCTCCAGCAGGTTCGGGTTCTCCAGTAGGCTGAGCAGAAAAGGCCTTTTACTAATGAGAAAACTTCGCGTCTCCTCTAAGTTACCCTTGTGAATAGCAATCTTGGAATCCCTGTGCTGCAGGATAGCTCTTATCTTGTTGAAGTGCTCCTCTGACCAGTCATTATCGATAATCAGGTCTTTACCCAGACTCTCGGCCTCAGCGTCAAAAGTCCAAAAATACTTCAATAAAGGCATACCGGCTTCGCTGAAAAAGGCGCCGATGACCATATTCAGCTTCTTGAGCATCGCCCTTTTTTCTCGTTCGCTGAGCACTTCCTGTATAATCAGCGTAACAAGCAGCACC
>CAIYOL010000396.1 GCA_903927855.1 uncultured Planctomycetota bacterium | reverse complement strand
TGCACCCCTTACAGGCAGCAAAGTTAAAAGCATTCTACTGTTCGACGATGATAAGTTTGCACTTATAACGCCGCCAAACGGCAGCCAGACGCCGCAGCATTTAGAGCAGCTATTCAGTTATGAGACAAAAATAAAAGATGGTATGTATGGCAATCTGACGGCTGGGGATATTAACGGTGACGGCCGGGTTGACATTATTATGGTCGACTACAATCACGACCATATCGAGATACTTGCGCTTGATAGTGACACGAAGCCGATTCCTGCGATGCGTTTCAAGGTATTTGAGCAGAAAAGCTATCGCGATAGTAAAGAACAAGCCAGGCTCTCTATCGAGCCGCGAGAGATGAAAGTCGCTGACGTAACCGGCGACGGCAAAAACGACTTGGTAACTGTTATCCATGACCGGATAATTATTTACCCTCAAGACTAAGCAGGAAGAGTTTTTCCTATGCAGGAAAACGATAACATCTTTAACCTGCTGAGGGAAGAGGAAGCCAAAGCATCTCGGCGAGCTCTGCGCGGGGTAATATTACAGCCGGGCGCAATCGGTGATTGTATATTGACTCTGCCTTTAGTTGAATTTATGAAAGATTGCCTCGGACTGGGCGGGGTCGATATCCTCGGTCATACCGAACATATCGGCATTTTTCCGGGCAGGACGTGCGTGGACAGCATTCGCTCCATAGATTCGGTAGATTTACATCGATTGTTTGTTGAAACCAATACGTTCGACCTTGCGGATGGAGATGCTTTGATAAATACTTTCGGCGATTATGCCTGGATTGTAACATTTCTGGGTGAGCCGGACAGTAACTTTGAGCAGAACCTGATTTTCACCGCCAATTGCAGCCGCAGTACGGAAATAATAACTTTGTCGATGAAACCATCCGAAAAGTTATCGGCGCATATAACTGATTTTTATATAGAGCAGCTTGCTGCTCAAAGCGGCTTGTCTTTAGAGCCCTCGCCGGTTTGCAAAACGAAAAGTTTAATAAAAGCAACTAAAGCGGACATAAACAGAGGCAGAGAACTGCTGAAAGAAATAAATATTGGTTCTTCAGAAAAACTTGTAGTAATTCAGCCAGGCAGCGGCGGTTCGCACAAATGCTGTCACCTGGATAATTTTCTTTCGGTGGCGAAATTGTTGGCGGACAAGGGAGTAGATGTGATATTTTTGCTGGGCCCCGCAGAGATGGAACGACTAAGCGTATCGACGATTGACAGAATTGAAACTATTTCCAAAATACTTACGAATCTGTCGCTGGCGGACGTGCTTGCAGTTTTGAGCAACGCCAATGGCTACATCGGTAACGACAGCGGGATAACGCATCTTGCGGCAGCATTAGGCATCCGAACGGTTGCAGTGTTTGGGCCGACAGACCCGGCGGTATATGGTCCTATCGGACCGGCTGTAACGGTTTTGCAAAGCGAGGAACCGGATTTCGCAAAAAAGTCCTCATCGAGCCTGCAGCAGGAGCTTCTTAAATTTTTTTGACGCTGATTTCGCAGATTTCGCTGTTCGTAAGGACTCCCCAGGAGAAAGATAAAAAACATTAAATATCTACGTTAATCAGCGTAATCTGCATCTGATTATTTTTGACTGATTTCAGGCATCTGTTATAATACCGGCAGTCTGCCGATGCAGCAGGAAATGTAAACACGTAGGTGAAGGTTTCTGTAGAAGGTGGTTTTATGCCAGGCAAAACTCTGGGCGAATTAGCTGAATACGTGGGCGGCAGGGTCGTCGGCGACCCCAATGTAGTCATCAACTCTGCCTCCACGCTCGGGCGGGCAGGCGAAGGAGACATCAGCTTTTTGGCCAACGTCAAATACGAAAAGCAGGTTCAGACGACCAAGGCCAGCGCCGTAATCGTAGGCAAAGAAACACCTAACACTTCGGTTCCTCTTTTGATAGCTGAGGACCCATATTACGCTTTTATGCAGATTATGGTGTTACTCCACGGCTATCGGAAGCACAAAAAGGTGGGAATCAGCCCGCGTGCAATAATTTCGGATAGCGCAAAAATCGGTGCAGACTGCCACATTCATGATTTCGCTACTGTATCTGATGATGCAAGAGTTGGGGACGGCTGCATAATTTATCCCGGCGTGTTTGTTGGACAAGGTGCTACAATCGGTAATGACTGCATAATATATCCGAATGCGGCCATTTACGATGGATGCAAAATAGGCAATCGTGTGATTATAAATGCTAATTCCGTAATCGGTGATGACGGCTTCGGTTATGCCACCCATAAGGGCGCACACTACAAGGTGCCACAGATTGGCATTGTGGTCATAGAGGATGACGTGGAGATTGGCGCATGCTGCGGAATTGAAAGAGGTACACTCGGCGATACCGTCATAGGCCAAGGCAGTAAGTTAGGCGATCTGGTTGCAATAGGTCACGGCACTAAAGTCGGCTCACACTGTTTGCTCGTAGCTCAGGTAGGTGTTGCCGGCTCGACCACTCTGGGGCATCATTGTGTGGTCGGCGGCCAGGTTGGCATTGTCGGCCATATTAACATTGGAAACAATGTTACCATAGGCGCCCAGGCCGGTGTTATTAATAACATTCCAGACGGCCAAATAGTGGTAGGTGCACCGGCTATTGAGGCAGACCAGGGCAAACGAGCATACAGTATGATACAGCACCTGCCTGAGATGCGACAGAGTATTCGCAAGCTCGAAAATCAGATTGAACGGATTGCCCCATTTGTCAAATCAGATTCCGAAGAACCAACGAAGCAGTAGTTATCTGTTTGTTCATTGACGGTATTCTGATTTTTCCGCTGTGCCGCGGGGTACTATGAATAGCGAAGATATACTTGGCTTGATTGCAGGAGAAGGCAGATTGCCCTTTCTTGTGGCTGCCGGCGCCAGAGAGGCGGGGTTGAAGGTAGTTTGCGTCGGTTTGGCGGATAATGCAGAGCCTGCTCTGGCTGACGAAGTTGATGTTTTTCACAGAGTGGCGATTGCCCGACCCGGAAGCTGGATACGGAAGTTAAAAAAGCACGGCGTAACCAGAACGGTTATGGTCGGCAGGGTCGCCAAATCTCGACTGTTTACGCCTCAGAGAATTTTGAGATATCTGCCTGATTGGAGAGCGTTTAGAATATATTACTGGCGGCTGCGCGGCAAAGACAAACGAAACGATACGTTATTAAATGCCCTGGCAGAGGAACTGGCCAGCGGCGGAATAATGCTGGAGAATTCAACAATGTACTGCAAAGAACATCTGGCAACGGCGGGAGCAATGACAAAGACACAGCCGAGCCAATCTGTAGAAGGCGACATTGAATTTGGCTGGCAGATAGCTAAAAAACTCGGCGAACTGGATATAGGCCAGGCGGTTGCGGTCAAGGAAAAGGAAGTAATTGCCGTTGAGGCAATAGAAGGCACGGCAAAAATGATTGAGCGGGTCGGCCAGCTTTGTAAATCCGGAGGCTGGACTCTCATAAAGACCTCAAAGCCAAGTCAGGACATGCGATTTGATGTGCCGTGCGTCGGGCCTGATACTATCAGGAGTTTGGCTGAAAACGGAGGCAAATGCCTCGTTGTAGAAGCGGGCAAAACTATAATTATTGACAAGCCCGAGACAATAAAACTTGCCGACAAATTGGGCATAACTATTCTGGGGCGATGACATATTGAACAGCTCTTTCGATAAAATATGTGGGGGAAACTGCACGTTATATATTCACAGAAATTTCCGCAACGATACTCTTGAACAGGCCCTGCTGGACGGCGAAAAAAAACTAAGCGAGCGTTATCGACTAACGGCGGTCCGGTCCTCGAAGTTTGCCCGTGTCTATAAGCTCACTGTTAGGTTCAATGACGTGGACAAAGGGGTTTATTTCAAACAATATCTTTGCAGGTCGGTTTGGGATATTATCAAGCATTTTGTGCGGGCTAATCGAGCCGAGCGGGCTTTTAAGGCCGCTGAGATGCTGAGCGAAAACGGTTTTGACGCTCCTGCTATTATCGCAATGGGCAAATTCAGGTATGATCTTTATCATACAACAAATTTTCTGGTGACTCTTGAGATTGAAGACGCAAAACAAATTCATCAATTCATCTCCGACAGCAAATTGGAAACCAGAGGCAGACGTGAACTAATACGAGCGTTTGGACGAACCGTAGGCCAAATGCATGCCAAGGGCATTTTTCATGGTGATTTGCGTCTGGGCAATATATTGGCCAAACAGGAGAAAGACCGCTGGAGGTTTTTCTTTCTCGATAATGAGCGAACAAGAAAATTCCGCCGTCTGCCGGGGCGACTGCGATTAAAAAATCTGGTGCAGGCAAATATGCCTCCGCCTGCATATATGAGCAATACGGACCGCATGAGATTCTTTAAGGAATATTGGGCGCAAAACGAAAAAACTGAAACCAGCAAGGCGACCCTAATAAAGAAAGTTCTTAAAAAAACCCGCCGACGTTTAGATAGAAAAGAAAGGTTTTAGAACTGCCTCAGAAATCGCAGGTCATTCTCGAAAAGCAGTCTGATGTCATTAATCCCGTATTTTCTCATCGCGAGGCGTTCCACACCAAAGCCAAACGCCCAGCCGGTATATTTTTCGCTGTCTATCCCGACTGCATCGAAAACATTGGGGTCGACCATACCGCAGCCGCCGACTTCCATCCAGTCTTCCTTACCTTGTTTATTTACCCAAAACACGTCAACCTCTCCGCTTGGTTCTGTAAATGGGAAAAAGCTCGGCCGAAGCCGCCATTTAATTTCGGGTCCATAATAGGCGTGAATAAACTGGTCAATGGTGGTTTTCATATCCACCATACTGACATCCTCGTCAACAACCAGCGCTTCGATTTGATGAAACATATACATATGTGTTGCATCGACTGTGTCCGGCCGGTATACCCGCCCCGGTGCAACTACACGAATTGGCGGCTTGGTTTGTTCCATAACACGGATTTGAACCGGTGAAGTGTGGCTCCGCAACAGAGTATTATCGTCAATGTAGAAAGCATCGAAAGGGTCTCTTGCAGGATGTTCGGGCCCTATATTCAATGCGATGAAATTATGCCACTCGTCCTCAACTTCAGGTCCGTAGGCCACGGAGAAGCCCATTCGACCGAATATCTCCAACAGTTCATTTATCG
>CAIYOL010000395.1 GCA_903927855.1 uncultured Planctomycetota bacterium | reverse complement strand
TCGATGACCAGCTCAATTACGTCTTAAAGATTCCGGGCGTCGACATCGTGCTACTCGATAATATGGGCCAATGGCAGCTAAAGCACGCCATCGATATGCGAAATAAAATGTGCCGCAAAGGCAAAAGACCGCTGCTCGAGGCCTCAGGAAACATATCGCTGAGCAACGTTTCCGCTATTGCTCAGAGCGGCATCGACAGAATCGCCGTGGGTGAAATCACTCACTCAGCAAGGGCCGTTGACATTGCAGTCGATAGTTGACCTATGACATCCCCAGCGTACGAACATCTCGACCCAGACAAAATAAAGGTAAATACTAAACGTATCGGCAGAAAAATCCTCGTCTACAATCACACGTCGAGCACAAATGACATCGCCGCCGAATACGCAAAAAACAAAGGCAACGACGGACTGGCAATCTTCGCCGAGGAGCAAACAGCCGGCCGGGGCAGAACAGGCGCCAAATGGCTCAGCAGCCGCTCTGACAGTATTCTTTGTTCGATTCTTTTAACTGATTGTAAGTGCAATCCCGAACTGCTTTCGCTCGCCTGTCCTGTGGCCGTCGCTGAGGCCGTCGGTAAAATCGCTCACAGCCACGCAAAAATAAAATGGCCAAATGATATAATCTTAAACGGCAAAAAAGTAGCGGGCATTATGGTCGAGTCAAAAACGGTTAATGGCAGCACTGTTTACATCATCGGCATAGGAATAAACTGCTATCAGAAGAAAACCTCCTTCCCGCAGGAACTGCAAACAACCGCAACAAGCATCGCCATCGAAAGCGGCTCGATATGCGATCGCATCTCGCTGGCGAAGAGATTGCTTTCCTCGTTAGACCACTGGCTCGAAGTTGCAGAGAATACCGGCAAAAAAATAACCGACCGGTGGCGTAAACTAAACACCCTGTTGAACCAGAGAATAACAGTTATTTACAACGGTAGGAAATTTACTGGTAACTGTATCGGCGTCGACCCCGAAAAAGGCCTGATTCTCCAGCTCGACCGCGGCGGCGTCAGAATGTTCCACGCCGCTCACACCACTATCGCAAAATAATCAACGTCAAGTTCCGTTTCTCGCAGTTTTTTGCTATATTATCGTCGTGTTAACAATAGCTGAAAAAATTAAAAATTCCTCCTTAGGTATTATTGATTGCGGCCTTGCCGATTACCAACAGGCCCTGCAACAACAACACCAACTACACAAAGAAAGGCAACAGGGCAAAATACCAGACACAATTCTAATCACCGAGCACCCACCCATCATTACTCTCGGTGCCCGGCAAAACGCCAATAAACTTTGCACAGACATTGAAAGTTTGAAAGAACAAGGTATAGACGTCGTCGATGTCCGAAGAGGCGGCGGCGCAACAGCCCACAATCCCGGCCAATTAGTTTTCTACCCGATTCTAAACCTGCAAGAGCTTGGCTTAGATATCAGTGAATATATCCGAAAACTTGAAGCAATCGGCATTGAACTGCTTGAACAATTAGGCGTCAGAGCCGAAAGGCAAAAAGGTTTTCCCGGCTTATGGGTAAACGATAGAAAAATCGCATCAGTCGGCGTGCGCGTGTCAAAATCCGTAACCTATCACGGTATGGCAATAAACATCCAAAATGACCTGAGCATCTTCGACCACATCATACCCTGCGGTCTTGATGAAGTGGAAATGACATCGGTCCTCAACGAAACCGGCAAAAAACACCCTATGAATGAAGTGAAAAGCTGTTTGTCCCAGCTTCTTGTACAGCATTTCAAATCCAAAATTGGAAAACTGCCGCCTTGGCTGCGAAGGCCTATGCCGACAAGTGGAGAATACAGTAAGACAAGTGAGATTGTAAGTTCACTTGGCCTTGAGACGATATGTATGAGCGCCAACTGCCCTAATCGCGGCCAATGCTGGTCGAGAGGCACAGCAACAGTCCTGATTCTGGGTAACATCTGCACACGAAACTGCAAATTCTGCTCAGTGACTACAGGCAAACCACTCCCGCCTGACCCGACCGAGCCGGCAAGAATAGCCGAGATGGCAGAACAAATGGACGCCAAATACCTCGTAATCACCAGCGTCAACCGTGATGATTTGCCCGACGGCGGCGCAGGCCATTTTCGCAATTGTATTAACGAAGCAAGAAACAGACGCCCAAACGTAAAATTCGAAATACTAACGCCCGACTTCCGCAACTGTCAGGCCAAAGCCGTAGAAATTCTGGCCGATGCTTTGCCATTCGTATTCGCTCACAACGTTGAAACCGTCCCGTCCCTGTACCGGAAAGCCAGAGCAGGCGGAAACTATCGACGCTCCCTGAACCTGTTTAAATTGGCCAGGCAAACCTACAGAGACACCCAGACAAAATCCTCAATTATGCTCGGATTAGGAGAAACCGATGCCGAGGTCGAACAGGTCTTAAAAGATTTGCGCGACGTCGGCTGCGACAGAATCACCATCGGCCAATACCTTAAACCCTTGAAAGATTCTCTCGAAGTCGTCGAATACATACCGCCTGCGAAATTCGAGTGGTGGAAGCAGCGAGCAATTGAGCTTGGCTTTGCATGGGTAATCTCCGCCCCCTTTGCCCGCAGTTCATATTTCGCGGAAAAAGAAAACACCTTACCTATTTTATAAACTTTTCTTATTTGACATCGCGATTTTTTTATAGTCTAATCCCTCGCGACAAATTTGTAATTTTAATGGAATGCACAAATTTGTAACTTTTGTAAAACGCTGAGAAAACAGGAGGATTTCAGATGCCGAAGCGTAACGACATAAAAAAAGTTATGATTATCGGTTCCGGCCCAATTATCATCGGCCAGGCCTGCGAATTTGACTATTCCGGCACACAAGCCTGCAAGGCCCTTCGCAAGTTGGGCTACCAGATAGTCTTAGTCAATTCCAATCCCGCCACCATTATGACTGACCCCGGTATGGCTGACATTACCTATATCGAGCCGCTTAACCTCCAGACTATGACCAAAATCATCGAAGCCGAGCACCCAGACGCCCTGCTGCCAAACCTCGGAGGCCAAAGCGGGCTTAATCTGTCCTCAGAACTCGCCAACGCAGGCGTGCTCAAAAAATATGGAGTCAAAGTAATCGGCGTCCAGATTGATGCCATCAAGCGAGGAGAGGACCGCGGCGCATTCAAAGAAACAATGAACAAGCTCGGCATCGATATGCCGGAAAGCGAACTGGCATTTAGCGTGGAAGAAGCCGAAAAAATCGCCGACAAAATGGGATATCCTGTCGTCATTCGCCCTGCTTATACTATGGGCGGCACAGGCGGAGGACTTGTCTATAATCTGGAAGAGCTGCAAACAGTAGCCAGCCGAGGCCTTTCAGCAAGTCTCGTTAAGCAAATTCTCGTCGAAGAGTCCGTTTTGGGATGGGAGGAACTGGAGCTGGAAGTCGTCCGCGACGCAAAAAGTCAGAAAATCACCGTCTGCTTTATCGAAAACGTCGACGCTATGGGCATCCACACCGGTGATTCTTACTGCACCGCACCAATGCTCACGATCGACCCGGAACTGCAAAAACGTCTGCAGAAATATTCCTACGACATCGTTGACGCCATCGAGGTCATCGGCGGCACAAACATACAGTTTGCTCACGACCCCAAAACCGGCCGCATTGTCGTAATAGAAATCAATCCGAGAACCTCACGCTCGTCGGCGCTCGCCTCAAAGGCCACCGGTTTCCCAATAGCTCTTGTCTCTTCGATGCTCGCCGGCGGATTGACTTTGGATGAGATTCCCTACTGGAGAGATGGCACCCTCGAAAAATATACCCCCTCCGGCGATTATGTAGTTGTCAAATTCGCCCGATGGGCCTTCGAAAAGTTCAAAGGCGTCGAGGACAAACTCGGAACACAAATGCAGGCCGTGGGCGAAGTGATGAGTATCGGCAAAAATTACAAGGAGGCATTTCAAAAATCCATCCGTTCGCTCGAAATCGGCAGATACGGTCTGGGTTTTGCAAAGAACTTCAATAAACTCCCGCTTGATGAGCTGATGAAACTTGTGAGCACGGCAACAAGCGAACGGCAATTCATTATGTACGAGGCGCTCCGTAAAGGAGCCGATATCGACACCCTTGCCGAGAAAACGTACATCAAGCGATGGTTCATCGAACAAATGGCTGAGCTTGTTCAGCTTGAGGAAAAAATCCTCAAATGCAGTGGCAAACAGCTTCCGGACAAATTGTTGACACAGGCCAAAAAGGATGGTTTTGCCGACCGATACCTTGCCAAACTCCTCGGTATCTCAGAAGATAAAATCCGCAAGCAGCGCACGTCGCTTGGCGTTGTCGAGGCCTGGGAGCCGGTGCCGGTCAGCGGCGTCGAAAACGCGGCTTACTATTTCTCAACTTACAACGCGCCTGATAGTGTCGCTGTAAGCAAAAACCGCAAGATAATGGTCCTCGGCGGCGGACCAAACCGCATCGGCCAAGGAATTGAATTTGACTACTGTTGCGTCCATGCCGCTTTCGCTTTGCGAGACGAAGGTTTCGAAACAATTATGGTCAACTGCAATCCGGAAACCGTTTCAACAGATTATGACACCTCTGATAAGCTTTATTTTGAGCCGCTTACAGTTGAAGATGTACTGAGTATTTATGAGAAGGAAAAGCCCGAAGGCGTCATCGTCCAGTTCGGCGGCCAGAC